>NZ_BBSK01000036.1:0-14069 GCF_001319805.1 Burkholderia sp. E168m22 | reverse complement strand
TGGCTCGCGCGCCGGCTCGTGAGTCCGGCCGAGCGGCTGCAGCGGCAGCGCACGCACGTCCAGCAGCTCGCGGCGCGGCTGGCGTCGGCGGCGTCGCGGCCGGTGCGCGATGCCCGTGCGCGTTTCGCGCTCGCGCAGTTGCGCTGGCAGCGCGCGCGGCCCGATGCGTCGCAGGCGCGCCACGCGCTCGCGGGGCTGTCGCAGCGTCTGGCCAGCGCGTTGCAGCGCCGTCACGAACGCGACACGGCGCGCGTGTCGGCCTGTGCCGCGCGGCTCGAGGTGCTGAGCCCGCAGCGTACGCTCGAGCGCGGCTATGCGGCGCTGATCGATGCGCAGACGGGCCGTGCGGTGCGCGCGCCGAACGCGCTGAAGCCGCAGCGGCGCCTGACCGTGCATCTCGCCGAAGGCTCGGCCGACGTGTCGCTCGCCGACGTGCAGCCGCGGCTGACCGATACGATCTGACGCAAGAAGCGGCGCGCGAGACACGCGAGGATCGTCGCAACGCATGCGGCACGGCCGGGCACGAATGCTGCGCATCGTCCGGTTCGTCCTGCCGGACGTCGCGCCAGCAGCGCTTTTCCGCATACCGCGGATAAATGGCCCGTGAGTTTGCGGGGTTATTCGTCCTCGCCTACAATCGGACGCTCGGCAGCATCCAACACAGCCTCCCTACATACTCAACGAAGGAATCGCCATGGCTCATACGCTCCCGCCGCTCCCGTACGCTGAAGACGCACTCGCGCCGACCATCTCGCTCGAGACGATCCAGTACCACTACGGCAAGCACCATCAGGCATATGTGACGAACCTGAACAATCTGATCCCGGGCACGGAATTCGAAAACCTGCCGCTGGAAGAGATCGTGAAGAAGTCGTCGGGCGGCATCTTCAACAACGCCGCGCAAGTCTGGAACCACACGTTCTTCTGGAACAGCCTGTCGCCGAACGGCGGCGGCGCACCGACGGGCGCGCTGGGCGACGCGATCAATGCGAAGTGGGGTTCGTACGACGCATTCAAGGAAGCGTTCACGAAGGCCGCGGTCGGCACGTTCGGTTCGGGCTGGGCATGGCTCGTGAAGAAGGCCGACGGTTCGCTCGACATCGTGTCGACGAGCAACGCTGCCACGCCGCTGACGACCGCCGACAAGGCGCTGCTGACGATCGACGTGTGGGAACACGCGTACTACATCGACTACCGCAACGCCCGTCCGAAGTTCGTCGAAGCGTACTGGAACATCGTGAACTGGGACTTCGCCGCGAAGAACTTCGCGTAAGTCCGGTGCCTGCGCGCCGCCACGGCGCGCAGCATCGAAAAAAGCCCTCGTTTCGAGGGCTTTTTGTTTTTGCGCGGCCCGAACGTGCCGCGCCCGCCGGATCAGCCGGCGATGCCGAGCAGCCAGCCGAGCGCCGCGCTCGCGATCACGACGGCCCATGGCGGCACGCGCCAGAACACCAGCGCGACGAAGGCGACCAGCGCGGCGGCCAGGTCGCGCGGCGCGACGATCGTATCGGTCCAGACCGGGTGATAGAGCGCGGCGAGCAGCAGCCCGACGACGGCCGCGTTCACGCCGGCGAGCGCGGCCTGCATGTGCGCGCTGCGGCGCAGGCGTTCCCAGAACGGCGCGGTGCCTCCGATGAGCAGGAACGACGGCGCGAAGATCGACACGAGTGCGATCGTGCCGCCGAGCCAGCCGTTCGGCGCATCGCGCAGCGACGCACCGAGGAATGCCGAGAACGTGAACAGCGGCCCCGGCACGGCCTGCGCGACGCCATATCCGGCGAGAAACGCCGAATCGCCGACCCAGCCGGGCGCGACCACGGCCGCCTGCAGCAGCGGCAGCACCACGTGCCCGCCGCCGAACACGAGCGCACCCGTGCGGAAGAACGCATCGACGACGGCGAGCGTATCGGAGCGCAGCACGCGGGCCGCGAACGGCAGCGCGACGAGCAGCGCCGCGAACAGCAGAAGCCACAGCACGCCCGCGCGGGACGACACGTGCAGCGGCAACGGTTCGTGCGCGTCGCGCGCCGGTTGCGGCAGCAGCACGACACCGGCCGCGCCGGCCACGACGATCACCGCGACCTGCGTCCAGGCGGCCGGTGCGAGCAGCGCGACGCAGGCGGCCGCGGCCATCAGCGTGACGCGCCGCGCGTCCGGGCACAGCGTGCGCGCCATGCCCCATACGGCTTGCGCGATCACCGCGACCGACACGATGCGCAGCCCGTGCAGCGCGCCGGCTTCGATCGGCGCGCCCGTCGCGTGAACGCCGAGCGCGAACAGCATCATCAGCAGCGCCGACGGCAGCGTGAAACCGAGCCACGCGGCGAACATGCCGGCATAGCCGGCGCGCGCGAGACCGATCGCCATCCCGACCTGGCTGCTCGCCGGCCCCGGCAGGAACTGGCACAGCCCGACCAGATCGGCATAGGTGCGCTCGGTGAGCCAGCCGCGCCGCGTGACGAATTCCGCGCGAAAGTAGCCGAGATGCGCGACCGGCCCGCCGAACGACGTGAGCCCGAGCCGCAGGAACGCGATGAAGACGGGCCACGGATGACGGGCGGGGGCGGGGAGGGTCGACGTGTTCAAGGCGGTGCGCGCGGCTGGCGGAACGAGTCGCCACGATAGCGCAACTCGGCGGCTGCGGGGCAGCGCGCAGCGTCGACAAAGGCCTGCCGAGGCCGTTGCGCGGCGTTCAGGACGCGCCGTCGCCGAGCCCGCTCGCGCGGCGCAATGCGTCGATGTCCACGAGCTCGATCTCGCCGACGTGCAGCCGCACCACGCCGTCGGCCTGCAATGCCTTCAGCAACTGGTTGGTGGTCTGCCGCGTCAGCGACAGCATCGACGCGAGCGTTTCCTGCGACAGCCGGATATGCGTGCGCCCGGCGCTGATGCCGCCGTAGCCTTCGGCGATCATCAGCAGCCGCGCGGCGAGCCGCTGCGCGGCCGGCATCACGCTCATCGACTCGACGGTCAGGAAGCTCAGGCGCAGCTTTTGCGCCATCAGCAGCGCGAACTGCCGCCAGTATTGCGGCGTCGTATCGAGGATCGCGAGCAGCGCGGCCTGGGGCACGTGCAGCAGCAGCGCGTCGTCGAGCGCGATGGCGTCGTGCGTGCGCGGCTGGCCGTCGAACAACGCGATCTCGCCGAACCACGTGACGGGCTCGGCCACCGTCAGCAGCGCTTCCTTGCCCTGCGGATCGACCGCCCCTATCGTGAGTGAACCGGCCAGTACCGCGTACAGCCCGCACGGCGGGTCGCCGCGCCGGAACAGCGCGTGGCCGGACGGCAAGCGGCGCAGCGTCGCGCGGGCGATCAGGGCGGCGCGCAGCGCGGGCGGCAGCCCGGCGAACCACGGGTTCGCTTCGATCTGCGGCAGGTACGGGGCGAGCGAAGAAGGCATGGGCACGCGATGTCGGGTAGCTGACAGAGGTTCTCGGGCGTGACGCGCATCATAGCGCTCAATAACCGATCAGGAGACGCCATGAAGACCCTCGAAGATCATCTTTCCCAGTATGCGGCCTACCATCGCGACGCGCGCAACATCGCGACGCATCTGGTCGGCATCCCGATGATCGTGTTCGCGGTCGAGGTGCTGCTGTCGCGGCCGGCGCTCGGGATGCTGGCCGGCATCGCGCTGTCGCCGGCGCTGCTGCTCGCCGTCGTGTCCGCGCTGTTCTACTTGCGTCTCGACCTGCGGTTCGGGATCGTGATGACCGGGCTGCTCGCCCTCGGCCTGTGGGCCGCGCAGTCGCTGGCGCCGCTGCGGACCGCGCAATGGCTTGCAATCGGCATCGGCGCGTTCGTCGTCGGCTGGATCGTGCAGTTCGTCGGGCACTGGTTCGAAGGCCGCAAGCCCGCGTTCGTCGACGATCTGGTCGGCCTGATCGTCGGGCCGCTGTTCGTCGTCGCCGAGGTCGCGTTCTTCGTGGGGCTGCGCGGCGACGTACGCCGCGAAGTCGAGCGGCGCGCGGGCCCGGTGCATGGCGGCGCGCATTCGCATGTCTGATGCGTCGGCCGGGCCGGTCTGCGTATTCGGCGCGGGCGCGATCGGGTGCTACCTCGGCGGCCGCCTCGCGGCAGCCGGCGCGCACGTCACGCTCGTCGGCCGCGCGCGGATCGGCGACGCGATTCATCTGCACGGACTCACGCTGACCGACCGGCGCGGCTATCGCGGGGCGCTCGCGCCGGCCGATGTCCGATTCGCCACCGATCCGGCCGCGGCGGCCGCCGCGCGGCTCGTGCTCGTCGCGGTGAAGTCGGCCGCCACGCGCGAGGCCGCCGCGCAACTGGCCGGCGTGCTGCGGCCGGGCACGATCATGATCAGCTTCCAGAACGGCCTGCACAACGCCGACGTGCTGCGCGACGCACTCCCGCAAGCGACCGTGTTGGCCGGCATGGTGCCGTTCAACGTGATCGAGCGCGGGCCCGGCGCGTTTCACCAGGGCTCGGCGGGGAGGCTGGCGGTCGACGCGTCGCCTGCGCTGCAGCCGTTCACCGGCCTGTTCGCGCGGGCCGGCCTGCCGCTCGTGCTGCATCGCGACATGCGCACCGTGCAGTGGGCGAAGCTGCTGCTCAACCTGAACAATGCGGTCAATGCGCTCGCGAACCTGCCGTTGCGTGACGAGCTCGCCCAACGCACGTACCGGCGCTGCGTCGCATTGGCCCAGCGCGAGGCGCTGCACTGGCTGGCGCGGGCCGCGATCCGGCCTGCGCGCTTGACGCCGCTGCCGGCCGCATGGATTCCGGCGATGCTCGATCTGCCCGATGCGGCTTTCCGCGTGCTCGGCGGCCGGATGCTCGAGATCGATCCGTTGGCGCGCTCGTCGATGTCCGACGATCTCGCGGCGCATCGTGCGACCGAAGTCGAATGGATCAACGGCGAAATCGTGCGGCTGGCCGGGCGCTTCGGCGCGCCGGCGCCCCGGCGCCGGTCAATGCGCGGCTGTGCGCGCTCGTCCACGACGCGGAAAGCGCGGCGTCACGTCCGGTGTGGCGCGGCGATGCGCTGTGGGCCGACCTGGCCGCGCAGGCGCCGCGTGCGGGCCACGTGCCGGCCGCGTAGGCCGGCGTCGCGGCGCTTGCCGACGGCGCGGGCTGGGCGCAACGACTAAGATGCGGAGTGCGTCATCCGACGCCCTTGCGGAGCAATCGCCATGGTGGATCGCCCAACTCTCGATGCCTACGACGCCCATGCCGCGCAATACGCGCAGGACTGGCTCGACCAGGCTGCGCCCGACGACATGTACGCGCTGCTCGAACAGCATTTCTCGCCGGGGCTGACCGCCGACGTCGGCTGCGGCGCGGGGCGCGACACGGCCTGGCTCGCGTCGCGCGGCTTCGACGTGCGCGGCTACGACGCGAGCGCCGCGCTGCTCGATGAGGCGCGGCGGCGCCATCGCGATCTGACGTTCGAACTGGCCGCGCTGCCGGCGCTGGCCGGCGTACCGTCCGGCGCGTTTCGCAACGTGCTGTGCGAAACGGTCGTCATGCATCTCGAACAGGCGGATGCAGCGGCGGCTGCCGCGCGGCTGGCCGATCTGCTGATGCCGGGCGGCACGTTGTACCTGAGCTGGCGGGTGGCCGGAAGCGGCATGTTGCGCGACGAGCGCGGCCGCCTCTATACGCCGCTCGATTCGGCGCGGATGCATGCGGCGCTGGGCGCGGGCGTGCACGTGATCGACGAACACGAGGTCGTCAGCGCGTCGTCCGGCAAGCGCGTGCACCGGCTGATCGTGCGCAAGGCGGGCGGCGACGCGTGAGCGCGCCGCGCCGGCGAACTCACTCGCGGCTGAGCGCCGCTTCCCAGTTGATGTCGACGCAGAGCACCTGCATGCCCGTCGCGGCCGGTGCGGCGATCGACGCGGTCACGCACAGGTGCGCCTCGTTGATCGACAGGTAGGGCGGCGTCAGATGCACGCCGCCGGGCGCGCGCATCGCGTCGATGAAGTACGGGCGGCGTTCCCAGCTCGCGCCTTCGGAATGCAGCAGCGGGCGGAAGCGCTTCGCACGTTGCGACACGCTGCCGCGCGCGAGCACGTTGTCGCCGATCTGGCGGCCCGACGCGTCGAGCAGGAAGCAGCGCGCGGTCTCGGGCAGCCCGAGCACGGCCGCCGCCGCATCGGTGAGCGATTCGCCCGCGCCGAGCTTGCGGCTCGCGTCCTCGAGCGCGGCCACGTACGGCGCGAGCCGTTCGGCCTGCGTGCGTTCGCGCTGCGCGACGCGCAGCCGCAGCGCGGCCGACAGCGTATCCATGCAGCCCGCGGCGGCCTGCGGCTGCACGGGATCGACGCTCGGCCCCGCGAAGTACTGGCCCTGTACGAAATCGACGTCGCATTCGAGCGCGATCAGCGCGTCGCGTTCGGTCGCGAGCCCGCCCATCAGCACGAGCTGGCCGGATTCGTGCAGCAGCGACACGAGCCCCGGCAGCACGCGTTCGAGATGCGAGTGCTCGCTCGCCTGCGCGAGGATGCCGCGGTCCAGCGTGACGATGTCCGGATGCAGGTGCCACACGCGATCGATGTTCGAATGCTTCGCGCCGAACCCGACGAGCGCGATCAGGAAGCCGGCCTTGCGCAGCCCGTCGATGATCGCCGCATAGCGTGGCGTCTCGCCGCCGGCCTGTTCGGGCACCTCGAGCACCACGCGGTGCGGCGGCAGCCCGAGCGCCTTCAGGTTCGCGAGCAGCGCGTCGCCGTAGATGGTGTCCATCAGCGCGGCCGGATGCAGGCTCAGGAAGAGCCATTCGTCGTGGCTGTCGAACGCGTGGAAGTTACCGAGATGCAACGATTCGGCGAGCCGGCCGAGCTCGAGCAGGTCGCCGCGCCGCGCCGCCTGCGTGAACACCTCGTGCGACGCCACCTGGCGGCTTTCCTCGTCGTGCGCGCGCAGCGACGCGTGATAGCCGATCGCGCGCCGGTGCGACACCGAGAACACGGGCTGGAACACGCTGAACACGGTGTAGCCGCCGTACAGCACGGTGCGTCGGTTCCCGTCGTCGCCGGCGACCGGGCGGGGCGGCTGAAAGCCGGGGGGATCGATTTCGATCATGCTCATGATGTCGGCCGAAGGAAGACTCCCAGTTTACCTACAGAATACGCGAGCAAGAAGTATGCACGGCAGGCGCCGTGTGCGGCCGCCCGCCGCTGCCGACATGCGCACGCGTGTCGGGCCGCGTTGCACCGCGATGGTGCGTTCCGGCCCGATTCGGCGCGCGCCGCGCGTCACGCGCGCTCGGACGGGTCGGTCTTGCGCGCGGTGCTGCGGATCTCGGGTGCGAGCTGCGCGAAGATCCACGCGGACGCGGCCGTGATGATCCCGACGCAGATGAAGGTCGCATGGAACGCCGGCAGCGTGTTGCTCGGCGTCACGGTGCGCAGCATGCCGGTGAACGTTGCGAGCAGCGCGCCGGCGACCGTGACGCCGAGGCTCATCGACAGCATCTGCACGAGCGAGAACAGGCTGTTGCCGCTGCTCGCGCCGCCGGTGCCGAGATCCTTCAGCGTCAACGTGTTCATCGCGGTGAACTGCATCGAGTTGAAGCCGCCGAACAGCGCGAGATGCACGACCTTCACCCACACCGGCACCGTGTCGCGCATCAGCGCGAAGCTCGCCATCATCACGCCGACCATGATCGTGTTCGCGAGCAGCACCTTGCGATAGCCGTGCTGCGTGATCAGCCGCGTGATGATCCGCTTCGAGAACATGCCGGCCGCCGCGACCGGCAGCATCATCAGCCCGGCCTCGAACGCCGAGTAGCCGAGGCTCACCTGCAGCAGCAGCGGGATCAGGTACGGCATCGCGCCGCTGCCGATCCGCGCGAACAGGTTGCCGAGCAGCCCGACGCTGAACGTGTGGATCTTGAACAGCTCCAGCGAGAAGATCGGCTGCGGCGCGCGCACCGCGTACAGTCCGTACGCGACGAAGCACGCGAGGCTCAGGATCAGCAGCACCAGCACGGCCGCGTGCTGCATGCCGAGATCGGCGAGCCCGTCGAGCGACAGCGAGATCGCGACCATGCCGATCGTCAGCAGCAGATAGCCCTTCAGGTCGAAGCGGCCGGCGGCCGGGTTGCGCGAGTCGGGCATCGAATAGAAGGTCGCGATGCAGCCCGCGACGCCGACCGGCACGTTGATCAGGAAGATCCAGTGCCACGACGCGATCTTCACGAGCCAGCCGCCGAGCGTCGGCCCGATCAGCGGGCCGATCAGGCCCGGAATCGCGACGAACGACAGCGCGGGCAGGTAGCGTTCGGCCGGAAAGGTGCGCAGCACCGCGAGCCGCCCGACCGGCAGCAGCATCGCGCCGCCGACCCCCTGCACCACGCGGAACGCGACGAGTTGCGTCAGCGTATGCGCGTTCGCGCACAGCAGCGAGCCGAGCGAGAACACCAGGATCGCGCTGAAGAACACGCGCCGCGTGCCGAACGTATCGGCGAGCCACCCCGACACGGGAATCATCACCGCCATTGTCAGCGAGTATGCGATCACGACCGATTGCATTCGCAGCGGCGATTCGCCGAGGCTCGCGGCCATCGACGGCAGCGCCGTGTTGACGATCGTCGCGTCGAGCGTCTGCATGAAGAAGCCCGTCGCAACGAGCCAGAGCATCACGGTGAGGTTCTTTTCGCCGGGAGCGGCGGCGGGCGGGCGTTGGAACATGACGGCGGGGGCGGTGGCGCGGGACAGCCGACATTGTAGGGAAAGCCGCCGCGCCGTGCAGGTTCGGCGCGGTATGTCGTGTGGCCGCCGACCGGACTGGCTCGGACCGGCTGCGGGAAGCCTGTCCCCGTCGGACGGCCAGTACAGTTCAGCCAAAAGTGTCTGCGGCCGTATCTGTCCGTGTGCCGTCACTGTCCGAAATACTGGCGTCATCGAACCCGTGCGACCAGGAGGCTGCCATGCGCGAACTGCGACTTTACGTGATGGACGGCGACGAGCCGGCCGGACGGTGGCGGATCGTCGATCGCACGCTGCTCGAAGTGGCCGAGGGCGACGTGTGGGTGACCGTCGAGGGCCAGCCAGACGATCACTGGCTGAGTGCCGGGGCGTCCTTGGCCTTGCTGCCCGGCATGCGCGCGTGGGTCAGCGCGGGGCCGCGCGGCGCGACGTTCGCATTCGGCCCGCTCGCGGCACCGGCCGTGCGCACAGCGTCTGCATGGTGGCGTCCGTTCGCCGTGTGGCGCGACGGCCGGCGTCACGCGGCCGCGTCGCTGCCGACGTAGCGGGCGCGCGGCCGGATCAGCTTCCCGTCCGCGTACTGTTCGAGCGCATGCGCGATCCAGCCGGCCGTGCGGCCGGCCGCGAACAGCGTGAATGCCGCGCCGTCGGGCAGCGCGAGCGTGCGCTCCAGCACCGCGAGCGCGAAATCGATCGTCGGCCGCAGGCCCGTCGCCGCTTCGACGCGTGCGGCGAGCGCGTGCGCGACGCGTAGCACCGGCCGCTCGGGCGCCGCCGCGTGCAGCGCATCGAGCAACGCCCGCGCGCGCGGGTCGCCGTCGGGGTACAGCGGGTGTGCGAAGCCTGACAGGGCGGTGCGGCCGCCGTCCGCGCGTTCGTCGTGCGCCAGCCGCAGCGCGAGGTAGCGATCGAGATCGGCGGCGCGGGCCGCTTCGTCGAGCAGCGTGCCGGCGCGGAACGTCTCACCGCCGTGGCGCGGCCCCGACAGCGCCGCGAGCCCGCCCGAGATCGCGCCGAACAGATGGGTGCCGGTCGACGCGATGCAGCGTACCGCGAAGGTCGACGGATTCAGTTCGTGATCGGCGCACAGCACGAGCGCGCGCCGCAGCAGGTCGGCTTCATTGCGCCGCCGCACGCGCCACGCGGCCGCGAGCTGTTGGTGCACGGGCGCGTCGCCCGGCGCGATGCCGGCGAGTGCGGCCGTCGCGACGCGCAGCAGCAGCGCCGCGGAATCGAGCTGTGCGTCGCGCCCCTGCGCCCACAGGCGCGGCAGCGACGCGGCGGCGGCCGGCAGCAGCACCAGCGTGCGTTCGAGCGGCGCGAGGTGCGCCCAGCGACGCGCCCAGTCGTCCCACTGCGCCGCGTCGAAACCGGTCGACGCGAGCGACGCGGCGGCCAGCCGCGCGGGCGCACAGTCCCACAGCCGCGCGGCCGTTTCTTCGAGTGTCGCCGCGTCGGCCAGCGCGATCGCATCGGTGCCGCGGTAGCGCAGGCGACCGTCGGCGATCTGCGTGATCCGCGATTCCAGGACCGGCACGCCCCAGTCGAGCGAACGTTCGGCGACGCCGCCCGCGCGCTTCGCGTCGGCGCGGCGGCGCGCGAGCAGGCGCACTTCGTTGGCGTCGTAGCGGCGGCGCTTGGTCGCGCCGTCGGGCAGCGAGCGCAGCAGGCCGCGGCTCACGTACGCATAAAGGGTGCTCACGCTGACGCCGAGCATGCCGGCGGCTTCCTGCGCGCTGAGAGACGTCATGCCGGTTGCTCCTGTCGCCGCGCATGAAGCGCGGGCCCGCTACAACTATTCGTTATGTATTGATTCGCGCAATCAAGATTGATCGCGCCTGACGCGAATTCTAGACTCGATTCCGTCTCCTCAACGGCGTCTCCTTCACCATGACACCCGATTCCGCCTTGGCGCATCTTTGGCAACTCGCACGCGGCGAACGCGACACGCTGGCCCGCACGACCGTGACCGGGCAGGACCCGACGCTACCGTCGACGTTTCATGTCGGCACGCTCGCCGCCGCGACGATCGCCGCAGCCGGGCTCGCGGCAGCCGAATGCCATCGGCTGCGGACGGGCGTGGCGCAATCGGTCGACGTGTCGGTGCGCGACGCGCTCGTGGCGTTCCGCAGCGAACGCTACCTGCGCGTGGACGACGGCCCACCGCCGGAGTTGCGTCATCCGGTGACCGGCTTCTTCGAGACGGGCGACGGACGCTGGATTCAACTGCACGCGAATTTCCCGCATCACCTGCACGGTATTCTCGACGTGCTCGGCTGCGGCCGGCAGCCCGCCGACGTCGCCGCGGCGATCCGCACCTGGGACGGCGCGGCGCTCGATACCGCGCTGGCCGACGCCGGCCTGTGCGCGGCATTGATCAGAACCCCTGACGAATGGGCGGCGCACGAGCAGGCGCGCGCGATCGCGTCGCTGCCGCTGTTCGAGATCGAGCGGATCGGCGACGCGCCGGCCGAGCCGATCGGCCGCGGCGACGCCAGCCAGCCGCTGGCCGGCGTGCGCGTGCTCGATCTCACGCGCATCATCGCGGGCCCGGTCGCGGGCCGCACGCTGGCCTCGCACGGCGCGCAGACGCTGCTCGTCAACGGTCCGCACCTGCCGAACATCGCGCCGCTCGTGATCGACAACGGGCGCGGCAAGCGTTCGACGTGGATCGATTTGCGCGACGCGGAAGGCGTCGATACGCTGCACGCCCTGGCGCGCGAGGCGGACGTGTTTCTGCAGTCGTACCGCCCCGGCGCGCTCGCCGCGCGCGGTTTCACGCCGCATGCGCTGGCGGCGCGGCGGCCCGGCATCGTCTACGTGTCGGTGTCGGCGTACGGGCATGCAGGGCCGTGGGCGCAGCGGCGCGGGTTCGACAGCCTCGTGCAGTCGGCGAGCGGCATCGCATGGCACGAGCAGCAGGCCGCGCAGGCGAGCGGGCCGCGCCATCTGCCGTGCCAGGCGCTCGATCATGCAACGGGGTATCTCGCGGCGTTCGGCGCGATGATCGCGCTCGCCCGGCGGGCGCGCGAAGGGGGAAGCTGGCACGTGCGGATGTCGCTCGCGCAGACGGGGCGCTGGCTGCAGTCGTTCGGCGCGGTGCCGGACGGGCTGCAGGCGCCCGATCTCGCGCTGGCCGACGTGCGCGACCGGATCGACCGCATCGCGTCGCCGTTCGGCGCGCTCGATACCGTGCGGCCGGCCGAGCGGTTGTCGGCGACGCCGCCGTCGTTCGCGCGGCCGCCCGTGCCGCTCGGCACCGACGACGCGCGCTGGCTGTGAGGGGAGGCGGCGCGGCTCGCGTTACTTGCGTAGCTCGACGACGAAATCGTAGTAGTCGTTGCGGCAGTAGGTATCGGTCAGTTCGATCGCGCGCTGGTCGGACGTATAGCCGATCCGCGTGATCAGCAGCAGGGCGTCGTGGGGGGCGATGCCCATCTGCTCGGCGATCTCGTCGGTCGCGTTCACCGCGCGGAAATGCTGCAGCGCGCGCACGATCGGTGTGCCGCGCGCTTCGAGATAGCTGTACAGCGAACCGGCGATTGCCTGCGGATCGGGAATCAGCGTCGCGGGGAACGTCGAGTTCTCGACGGCCATCACGATGCCGTCGGCGAGACGCAGGCGTTTCAGGCGCGTAACCGATGCGGCCGGCGACAGGCCGAGCTGGATCACTTCGTCGCGGTTGGCGGGCTGGATTTCGCGCGCGAGCCACTGCGAGCTCGGCTTGAAACCGCGGCGCTCGAGCATCTCGCTGAAGCTCGACAGCCGCGACAGCGGGTCCTCGTAGCGCGGCTGGATGAAGTTGCCCGCGCCTTGCGTACGGCGGATCAGGCCTTGCTCGACGAGCAGCGCAATCGCCTTGCGCGCGGTGATGCGCGACACGCCGAGCGCTTCGGACAACACACGCTCGGAAGGCAGCGCTTCGCCGGCCGTCCAGCGGTTGTCGTGGATCGCATCGCCGAGCTTGCGGGCGAGCTGCAGGTAGAGCGGCGTATCGTTGTCGGGGTCGGGGCGCAGGTCCTGCCAGCGGTCGTCCGTGGGTGCCTTCATACAATGGGTATCGATCAGGTTGCGGCCATTCTAAGTCATCATGCCGCGCCGTTATAGCCGGTTTTTGCCGCGTAATAGGCCGGGGGCGCACCGATTGACTACACTGATGCGTCGTATCCGATGCTTCGGCCGCGATGGGCGGCCACGAATCCGCGACGAGGACACGCATGACAGACACGATCGCCACGGTCGTCTTGCCGAACGGCGAGACGATTCCGAAGCTGGGCCTGGGCACCTGGGAAATGGGCGAGCGGCCGGCGCGGCGCGCGGACGAGATCGCCGCGCTGCGCGAAGGCATCGAACTCGGGATGACGCTGGTCGATACAGCCGAGATGTACGGCGACGGTGCGACCGAGGAACTCGTCGGCGACGCGCTCGCCGGCTTGCGCGACGACGTGTTCCTCGTCAGCAAGGTCTACCCGCACCATGCGAGCCGGCGTGGCGTCGTCGCCGCGTGCGACGCGAGCCTCAAGCGCCTGCGTACCGATCGCCTCGATCTATACCTGCTGCACTGGCGCGGTTCGGTGCCGCTCGCGGAAACGGTCGAGGGCTTCGACGCGTTGCAGCGCGCGGGCAAGATCCGCCACTGGGGCGTGAGCAACTTCGATACGGCCGACATGGCCGAACTCGTCGACGAGGCGGGCGGCGGTGCGTGCGCAACCAACCAGATTCTCTACAACATCGCGCGACGCGGCCCGGAATTCGACCTGCTGCCGTGGCTGGCCGACCATCGTATTCCGGCGATGGCGTACAGCCCGGTCGATCACGGGCGGCTGCCGAAACGCTCGCCGCTCGACGAGATCGCGCGGCTGCGCGGCGTGTCGGTGATGCGCGTCGCGCTGGCGTGGGTGCTCGCGCAGCCGGGCGTATTCGCGATTCCGAAGGCGTCGCGGATCGAACACGTGCGCGACAACCGCGCCGCGCTCGATGTCGTGTTCAGCGATGACGAGCGCGCGCAGCTTGACGCATATTTCCGTCCGCCGCGCAGCAAGCGCGCGCTCGAGATGCTCTGACCGACTTCGGCCGGGCAACGCGTCGGGTCAGTGGTTGCCGCCGGACGATCCGCCGTTGCCGTGACCGCCGCCATTGCCGTTGCCGGTGCCATGGCCGTTGCCGACGCCGTTGGCACCGCCGTTGCCGGCGCCGCCGCTGCCATTGCCGTTACCGTTGCCGCCGCCATTGCCGTGGCCGCCGGTGCCGTTGGCGCCGCCGCTCCCGCCGCCGTTACCCGCGCCTCCACCGCCGTTACCGTTGCTGCCGCCGGCATTGCCACTGTTGCCGCCATTGCCACGGCCGTTGCCGACGCCGTTGGCGCCGCCATTGCCGGCTCCGCCACTCGCCGTT
>NZ_BBSK01000035.1:0-147222 GCF_001319805.1 Burkholderia sp. E168m22 | reverse complement strand
CACCGTTGCCATGGCCGCCGCCATTGCCGTGGCCACCGCCGCCGTCACCATGGCCGCCGCCGTTGCCGTGACCACCACCGCCGTCACCATGGCCGCCGCCATTGCCGTGACCACCGCCGTCACCGTCGCCACCGCCACCGTGGCCACCGCCACCCGAAGTGCCGCCACCTGAAGTACCGCCACCCGAAGTGCCGCCACCTGAAGTACCGCCCCCGGAAGTACCGCCACCGGAAGTACCGCCACCGGAACGTACCGCCCCCGGAAGTACCGCCACCGGAAGTACCGCCGCCCGAAGTACCGCCACCCGAAGTACCGCCACCCGAGGTGCCTCCACCCGAAGTGCCTCCACCTGAAGTACCACCACCTGAAGTACCACCACCCGAAGTGCCGCTACCCGAGGTGCCGCCACCTGAGCCACCGTTGCCGGACGCATTGCCTCCCCGACCCGTGCCGCTCGTACTGCCTGAGGTACCGCCTGTCGTTCCGCCGACGCCTGCAGGTCCGACGGCGCCGTTCCCGTTGTTTCCGCCGCTACCGTTCCCGTTCCCACCACCGTTTCCACTGCCGTTGCCGTTGCCGCTGCCACTGCCACCCGCACCGGCACCGCCATTACCGACGCCCCGGCCGGCATAAACGTGCACCGCGCATGCAGCCGGATTGGCGGCGCACGGCGATGCGTTCTCGACCAGCGTCATGATGGTGTCCGCGCTGGCATTTGCGTCGGACGCGGAGTCAGGTGTGGTGTTCTGTGCGACGGCATACGAGCAGCAGCACGCCAAAGCGGCCGCGGCCAGCAAGGTTGCACGAGGGCGCCGTCCCGCCGTGCGGAACGGTTGTTTCGTCTTATGCATCATGGCCTCCCCATGCGCGCGATGCCTCGTTGCCGCGCGACTATTCACGTGTGGTGCAGGGGGGCTTAAAAGATTCGTTGTCCTATCGTCAGCCGATGGCCTCCGGGCCAGCGCTTGACGCTGGCCGCGAACGCGGATCGGCACGCGGGCCCGCCGTGCGCATCCCACTCTGCGAGATTCGTGCCATCGGCCGCGCGGGCCCGTGGCGCAAGGCGGGCGCAGTCGCGTGACCACGCATGCAACGTCGTCGGGAAGGGTTTTGTTTCCGGAATGAAACGTCGGGGCGTCGTTCAGCGCGCCGGCGCGTCGGCCGCGCGTTGCCAGCGGTGGAACAGGATCGACGCGATCCAGCAGACGAGGAACAGCGCGACGATGCCATAGCCGATCGAGCCGAAGCGGTCGCCGAGCGCATCGAGCGTGTCGCGCACGGGGCCCGTCAGCGACAGCTTGTCGGCCAGCAGGCCGGCCGCTTCGATCCCGCCGATCGCCAGCGCGACGGCCGCCGACACGAATGTGATGCTCGCGTTGTAGAGCAGCTTGCGCTGCGGATCGTCCATCGCCCAGCCGTACGCGTGAATCATCAGCACGTTGTCGGTCGAGTCGATCAGCGTCATGCCGGCGGTGAAAAGCGCGGGAAACAGCATGACCGTATAGATCGGCAGCCCCTGGCTCGCCTGCGCGGCGGCAATCGCGAGCAGGCCGATTTCGGTTGCAGTATCGAAACCGAGCCCGAACAGCACGCCGACCGGATACATGTGCCAGCTCTTCGACACGAACCGGAACAACGGCCGTAGCAACCGCGAGACGAGGCCGGCGGGACGATGATCGTGCGCGCCGTCGTGCGTGTGCCCGGACGCGCCGCGATAGCGTCGCCACACGTCGCGCAGGATCATCAGGTTCACGCACGCGAGCACCAGCAGGAAAGTGGCCGACACCGCCGTGCCGATCGTGCCGCCGATGTCGCGGAACGCATCGAACCGGTCGCGCAACGCGAACGCGGTCAGCGCGATGCCGAGCGTCGCGGCGATCACGATCGTCGAATGGCCGAGCGAGAAAAACAGGCCGACGCTCACCGGACGCTGGCCGTCTTGCATCAGCTTGCGCGTCGCGACGTCGATCGCGGCGATGTGATCCGCGTCGACCGCATGACGCAGCCCGAGCCCGTACGCGATTGCCGCGGTGCCGAACAGCAGCGGATGATCGTGCAGCACGGCGAGCGCCCACAGCCAGACGGCGACGTTCGCGGCGATCAGGCCGGCATAGAGGGTCAGCAGGCGGCGCAGGGCAGGGGTGGGCGGCATCGGGCGGGTTCCATCTGACGAATCGCCATCCATTGTGGCACGCTAAAAAAAGCTCGGCGCGCCGATCAAAAAGCCACGAACGCGATGCGCGCCGAAAGAAAAAAGCCCGTCCGGAACGAACCGGACGGGCTTTGCGCGCATGCGCCAGCGCGCGAGCGAGCGGTGCTTATTTCACTTTCGCGTTGATCACGGCTTCCGACACGTTCGCCGGCGTTTCCGCGTAATGCTTGAACTCCATCGTGTACGTCGCACGACCTTGCGTGGCCGAGCGCAGCGACGTCGAATAGCCGAACATCTCCGCGAGCGGCACCTCGGCACGTACCAGCTTGCCGCCACCGCCCGCGATGTCCTCCATCCCCTGCACGATGCCGCGCCGGCTCGACAGGTCGCCCATCACGTTGCCCATGAAGTCCTCGGGCGTCTCGACCTCGACGGCCATCATCGGCTCGAGCAGCACCGGCTTCGCCTTTCGCATCGCTTCCTTGAACGCCATCGAGCCGGCCATCCGGAACGCGTTTTCGTTCGAGTCGACGTCGTGGTACGAACCGAACGTCAGATGCACCTTCACGTCGACGACCGGGTAGCCCGCGAGCACGCCGCTCTTCAGCGTCTCGGTGATGCCCTTGTCGACGGCCGGGATGAACTCGCGCGGAATCACGCCGCCCTTGATCTCGTCGAGGAACTCGTAGCCCTTGCCGGGGTTCGGCTCCAGCGTGATCACCGCATGACCGTACTGGCCGCGCCCGCCCGACTGCTTGACGAACTTGCCCTCGACGTCGGCCGCCGTCGTGCGCACCGTTTCGCGATACGCGACCTGCGGCTTGCCGACCGTCGCCTCGACGCCGAACTCGCGCTTCATCCGGTCGACCAGGATTTCGAGGTGGAGCTCGCCCATCCCCGAAATGATGGTCTGGCCGGACTCTTCGTCGGTCTGCACGCGGAACGACGGATCTTCCTGCGCGAGACGGTTCAGCGCGAGGCCCATCTTTTCCTGGTCGGCCTTCGTCTTCGGCTCGACGGCCTGCGAGATCACCGGTTCCGGGAATTCCATCTTCTCGAGGATGATCGGCTTCTGCGGATCGCACAGCGTGTCGCCCGTCGTCGCTTCCTTCAGGCCGACGGCCGCCGCGATGTCGCCCGCGCGCACTTCCTTGATTTCCTTGCGCTCGTTCGCGTGCATCTGCAGGATCCGGCCGAGCCGCTCCTTCTTGTCCTTCGTCGCGTTGAGCACGGTATCGCCCGACTCGACGACGCCCGAATACACGCGGAAGAAGATCAGCTGGCCGACGAACGGGTCGGTCATGATCTTGAATGCGAGCGACGAGAACGGCTCGTCATCGCTCGGATGACGTTCCGCCGGCTTTTCCGGATCGGCGAAGTCGTGGCCGAGGATCGCGGGCACGTCGACCGGCGACGGCAGGTAGTCGATCACCGCGTCGAGCATCGCCTGCACGCCCTTGTTCTTGAACGCGCTGCCGCACAGCATCGGCACGATCTCGTTCGCGATCGTGCGCTGGCGCAGCGCGGCCTTGATCTCGTCCTCGGTCAGCGATTCATGGTCGTGCAGATACTTCTCGAGCAGTTCCTCGCTCGCTTCGGCGGCGGCCTCGACCATCTTCTCGCGCCATTCGTGCGCGAGCTCGACGAGGTTCGCGGGGATGTCCTCGTACGTGAACTTCACGCCCTGGCTTTCGTCGTCCCACACGATCGCCTTCATCTTCACCAGATCGACGACGCCCTGGAAATGGTCTTCGGCGCCAATCGGAATCTGGATCGGCACGGCGACGCCCTTCAGGCGCTCGCCGATCTGCTTCTGCACGCGGAAGAAGTCGGCGCCGATCCGGTCCATCTTGTTGACGAACGCGATGCGCGGCACCTTGTACTTGTTGGCCTGGCGCCACACGGTTTCCGATTGCGGCTGCACGCCGCCGACCGAGTCGTAGACCATGCACGCGCCATCGAGCACGCGCATCGAGCGCTCGACTTCGATCGTGAAGTCGACGTGCCCGGGCGTGTCGATGATGTTGATCCGGTGCTCCGGATAGTTGCCGGCCATGCCCTTCCAGAAGGCCGTGGTCGCCGCCGACGTGATCGTGATGCCGCGTTCCTGCTCCTGCTCCATCCAGTCCATCGTGGCCGCGCCGTCGTGCACTTCACCGATCTTGTGGCTCACACCGGTGTAAAACAGGATGCGCTCGGTCGTCGTGGTCTTGCCGGCATCGATGTGAGCGCTGATCCCGATATTTCGATAGCGCTCGATGGGGGTTTTGCGGGGCACGTGAACCTCCTGGTGGTTCGGATCGTAAGCGGGCCGGCTGATTGGATGCCGGCCCGGGCTGGAACTAGCGAGATTTAAAGGATAGCGCTTGTCCGTGGCTTTTGCAGATGCGGGCAGCGGGTGCCGAATCAAGGCGGGCGCCGCGGGCGGACGAAAAAAAACCGGCGCCCGACAGGAAATGACGGGCGGCCGGCTGTTCGGTCGGGGCGCGGCGCGATGCCGCCGCGCGGACCGTTGCGGTTACTGAGCCCGCGGCAGGCCGTCGAGCTTCATGCCGGGCTTGATGCCCTTCGCGGCGAACCAGCCCTTGCTCATTTCGAGCGCATAGACGCCGTTGTTGCGCGGGCAGTGGTTGTCGGTCGTCTCGGCCTTCATCTCGTCGATGTCGGTGATCGTGCCATCCGCGCGGATGAACGCGATCGACAGCGGAATCAGCGTGTTCTTCATCCAGAAGCAGTGCACGGCGTTCTCGTTGAAGACGAACAGCATGCCTTCGTTCGGCGCGAGCTGCGAACGGTACATCAGCCCCTGTTCGCGGTCGGCGTCGTTCGCGGCGACGGCCGCGTCGATCACGTACATGCCGGCGCGCAGCTTCACGCGCGGGAACTCGCTCGGCTGCTTGGCGCCGGGCGGCACTTGCGCGCTGGCGGCCTGCATGCCGAGTGCGAAGACGGCGAGCGCGGCGGGAAACACGGCGGCGCGCGCAAGGCGGCCGAGCGACGGGCGCAGGGAGAATGACACAGCATGGCTCCTGTCTGGAAAACGAGACCCGCATGGTACGCGATGCGCGCCGGCGGGCACAAAAAAGAAAAAGGCAGATCGCCTTGCGGTGATCTGCCTTTCAACGCCGTAAGAACGGCAAGACTGCGTGTTCTTGACTGCGTTATTACAGCCAGCTTACTTAGTTCGAAGCAGCTGCCGGTGCTGCTGCGTCGCTTGCTGCAGCCTTCTTCGATGCCTTGTGGTGCTTCTTGGCAGCGTGGTGCTTCTTGGCAGCGTGCTTAGCCGGTGCCGAAGCAGCTTCTGCTGCTGCCGGAGCAGCTTCCGGAGCCGAAGCTTGTGCGAAAGCAGCCGTTGCGAAGAGGCCAGCGACCAGAGCGGCGATCAGTTTGTTCATGTTGTGTTCCTCAGCTTTAGTTAATTAACCAAATGACCCGGCAATAGGAGTCATGTCGTCTAACGGTGCCATCCACCTTTCGGTTGACAGACGCTTCGAGAAATTTCTCTTTGCGCTGCGGGCGCCGAATCGTATTCGAATAAAACGTCGCTTTCGTGACGCAAACACGGGTTCGGCTGCCAATGCCGGATAGCTAAGGTTGGCATCTGCGTGGTTTAACGCACGATCTCCGCAGGCGGTTGACGAAAAAGATGACGAAAAATGCGCGCGTCCCGGCTTCGTCATCCGACGGGCGCGAAACCGTCCCACGGCGCGCGCGGCGGCAGCGCGATCGTTTCGCCCGGTGCAATGCCGAGCGCGAATATGTCCAGCGCGCCGATGCCGACGCGCACCAGGCGCAACGTGGGGAAGCCGACGGCCGCCGTCATCCGGCGCACCTGCCGGTTCTTGCCCTCGGTGATCGCGAGCTCGATCCACGTGGTCGGGATCGCGGCGCGGTAGCGGATCGGCGGATTGCGCGGCCACAGCGTGTCGGGCGGCTCGATGAATTCGGCGCGGCACGGGCGCGTCACGTAGTCGCCGAGGTCGACGCCGCGGGCGAGCGCCTTCAGGTCGGCCGGCCCCGGCGCGCCGTCGACCTGCGCCCAGTAGCGCTTCACCAGCTTGTGGCGCGGCTCCGCGATGCGGGCCTGCAGCCCGCCGTCGTCGGTGAGCAGCAGCAGCCCCTCGCTGTCCGCGTCGAGCCGGCCGGCCGCATAGACACCGGGCGTTTTGACCCAGTCGCCGAGCGACGGCCGCGTCTCGTGCGCGGAAAACTGGCAAATCGTGCCGAACGGCTTGTTGAGGGCGATCAGGTTCATGGCGGGGCGTCTGCCCGGCGCCCCGCGCGGAGCGGGGGGCGGGCGGTCTATGGCAAATGGCGGAATCTTAATGCATAATACGGAACGGCAAGTCCTCTGTCTTATATAAGACATAAGTGAGGTCTTGATACGCAGTGCCGCGGTTCACGCCGAAGTGCCCGGTTGGGGCGCTAGAATAGCGGCTCGCTGTTGTCGTCACGGGGTGGCCATGCCGCGCCCCCGCCGCGCGCGCAGCTTCGACCAGCATCACCTGCTCAGCCACGTCACTGGAGTCGATCATGCCGTATCAGCACATCAAGGTTCCGGAGGGCGGTGACAAGATCACCGTCAACAAGGACTTCTCGCTCAACGTTTCCGATCAGCCGATCATTCCCTATATCGAAGGCGACGGTACGGGCTTCGATATCACGCCGGTCATGATCAAGGTCGTCGATGCGGCGGTCGCGCATGCGTACAAGGGCAAGCGCAAGATCCACTGGATGGAGATCTTCGCGGGCGAGAAGGCGACCAAGGTGTACGGTCCGGACGTGTGGCTGCCGGACGAAACGCTGCAGGTCCTGAAGGAATACGTGGTGTCGATCAAGGGGCCGCTCACGACCCCGGTCGGCGGCGGCATCCGTTCGCTGAACGTCGCGCTGCGCCAGGAGCTCGATCTGTACGTGTGCCTGCGCCCGGTCCAGTACTTCAAGGGCGTGCCGTCGCCGGTGCGTGAGCCGCAGAAGATCGACATGGTGATCTTCCGCGAGAACTCGGAAGACATCTACGCGGGCATCGAATGGGCCGCGGGCTCCGAGCAGGCGAAGAAGGTGATCAAGTTCCTGCAGGACGAGATGGGCGTGAAGAAAATCCGCTTCCCGGAAACTTCCGGGATCGGCGTCAAGCCCGTGTCGACCGAAGGCACCGAGCGTCTCGTGCGCAAGGCGATCCAGTACGCGATCGACAACGATCGCAAGTCGGTCACGCTGGTGCACAAGGGCAACATCATGAAGTTCACGGAAGGCCTGTTCCGTGACGCCGGCTACGCGCTCGCGCAGAAGGAATTCGGCGGCGAGTTGATCGACGGCGGCCCGTGGATGCGCGTGAAGAACCCGAAGACGGGCAACGAGATCGTGATCAAGGATTCGATCGCCGATGCCTTCCTGCAGCAGATCCTGCTGCGCCCGGCCGAATACGACGTGATCGCGACGCTGAACCTGAACGGCGACTACATCTCCGACGCGCTGGCCGCGCAGGTCGGCGGCATCG
The DNA here is from genome assembly GCF_001319805.1 of Burkholderia sp. E168m22. Classification (NCBI taxonomy): domain Bacteria; kingdom Pseudomonadati; phylum Pseudomonadota; class Betaproteobacteria; order Burkholderiales; family Burkholderiaceae; genus Burkholderia; species Burkholderia sp. E168m22. Next base: position 139,570 of record NZ_BBSK01000035.1, on the reverse strand, counting down.
GGATCGCGCCTGGCGCGAACCTGTCGGATTCGGTCGCGATGTTCGAGGCGACGCACGGCACGGCGCCGAAGTACGCGGGCAAGGATTACGTGAACCCCGGTTCCGAGATCCTGTCGGCGGAAATGATGCTGCGCCACCTCGGCTGGACGGAAGCAGCCGACACGATCATCGCCGCGATGGAGAAGTCGATTCTGCAGAAGCGCGTCACGTACGACTTCGCGCGCCTGATGGAAGGCGCGACGCAGGTGTCGTGCTCCGGCTTCGGCGAAGTGCTGATCGAGAACATGTAAGACCCCTTCCGGGGTGGGCCGGCACGGTGCCGGCCGCCCCGGCGCTGACTGCCGGCGCCGGAGCGTTTCGTGGATGGCAGGTTTGTTGGCAGGGTGGCCCGGCTTGCGGGCCGCGGCGCCGCGAAGCGGCCCGCATGCCCTGCAAGGTAGACCATGACGGCCCTCGCAACACCACCGCCCGGCTGAGCCGGCGCCCCTTTCGCGATCGACCCGGTCGCTCCCCGCCGGTTACCGCCGGCGCTCCTCAGTCCCTCAATCACGTAGCAATGCTTTGACCACCATGTCCACTTCGCCCAAGATCATCTACACCCTCACCGACGAAGCGCCGGCGCTCGCGACCTACTCGCTGCTGCCGATCGTCAAGGCCTTCACGCGTTCGTCCGGCGTCGCCGTCGAAACGCGCGACATCTCGCTCGCCGGCCGCATCATCGCGGCATTCGCAGACGTCCTGCCGTCGGAGCAGAAGGGTTCCGACGATCTGGCCGAGCTGGGCCAGCTCACGCTGAAGCCGGAAGCGAACATCATCAAGCTGCCGAACATCAGCGCATCGGTGCCGCAGCTGAAGGCCGCGATCGCCGAACTGCAGGCGCAGGGCTACGCGCTGCCGGCCTATCCGGAAGATCCGTCGACGGACGAAGAAAAGGCCGTCAAGGCGCGTTACGACAAGATCAAGGGCAGCGCGGTGAACCCGGTGCTGCGCGAAGGCAACTCCGACCGCCGCGCGCCGCTGTCGGTCAAGAACTACGCACGCAAGCATCCGCACAAGATGGGCGCGTGGAAGGCCACGTCGAAGGCGCACGTCGCGCACATGACCGAAGGTGACTTCTACGGCAGCGAGAAGTCGGCGCTGATCGCCGATGCCGGCAGCGTGAAGATCGAACTCACGACGACCGACGGCGCGAAGAAGGTGCTGAAGGAAAAGACGGCCGTGAAGGCCGGTGAAGTGATCGACGCATCGGTGATGAGCCGCAATGCGCTGCGCAGCTTCATCGAAGCGCAGATCGCCGACGCGAAGGCGCAGGACGTGCTGTTCTCGGTGCACCTGAAGGCGACCATGATGAAGGTCTCGGACCCGATCCTGTTCGGTCACTTCGTGTCGGTGTTCTACCGCGACGCGCTCGCGAAGCACGCGGACGTGCTGGCGAAGGCCGGCTTCAACCCGAACAACGGGATCGGCGACCTGTACGCGCGCCTGAAGGACCTGCCGGCCGACACGCGCGAAGCGATCGAAGCCGACGTCAAGGCCGAGTACGCGGTGCGTCCGCGCCTCGCGATGGTCAACTCGGACAAGGGCATCACGAACCTGCACGTGCCGAGCGACGTGATCGTCGACGCATCGATGCCGGCGATGATCCGCGATTCGGGCGGCATGTGGGGCCCGGACGGTCAGCTGTACGACGCGAAGGCCGTGATTCCGGACCGCTGCTACGCGGGCGTCTACCAGGCCGTGATCGAGGACTGCAAGCAGCACGGCGCGTTCGATCCGGTCACGATGGGCAGCGTGCCGAACGTCGGCCTGATGGCGCAGGCGGCCGAGGAATACGGTTCGCACGACAAGACGTTCCAGATCCCGGCGGACGGCGTCGTGCGCGTCATCGACGAAGCCGGCAACGTGCTGCTCGAGCACGCGGTCGAGTCGGGCGACATCTGGCGCATGTGCCAGACGAAGGACGCACCGGTGCAGGACTGGGTCAAGCTCGCGGTCAACCGTGCCCGCGCGACCGGCGCTCCGGCCGTGTTCTGGCTCGATCCGGCGCGCGCGCACGATGCGCAGATCATCGCGAAGGTCGAACGCTACCTGAAGGATCACGACACGAACGGCCTCGACATCCGGATCATGACGCCGGTCGACGCCACGCGTTTCTCGCTCGAGCGCATCCGCGCGGGCAAGGACACGATTTCGGTCACCGGCAACGTGCTGCGCGACTACCTGACCGACCTGTTCCCGATCATGGAACTCGGCACCAGCGCGAAGATGCTGTCGATCGTGCCGCTGATGGCCGGCGGCGGGATGTTCGAAACGGGTGCGGGCGGTTCCGCGCCGAAGCACGTGCAGCAGTTCGTCGAGGAAGGCTTCCTGCGCTGGGATTCGCTCGGCGAATTCCTCGCGCTGGCCGCGTCGCTCGAACACCTCGGCAACGCTTATCAAAACCCGAAGGCGCTCGTGCTCGCGAAGACGCTCGACCAGGCGACCGGCAAGTTCCTGGACGAGAACAAGTCGCCGGCGCGCAAGGTGGGTGGTCTCGACAACCGCGGCAGCCACTTCTACCTGTGCCTGTACTGGGCGCAGGCGCTGGCCGAGCAGACCGAGGACGCCGCGCTGAAGGCGCAGTTCGAAGGCGTGGCGAAGACGCTGTCCGACAACGAAGCGCGCATCCTGGAAGAACTGGCGGCCGCGCAAGGCAAGCCGCAGGCGATCGGCGGCTACTACCGTCCGAACGTCGAGCTGACGAGCCAGGCCATGCGCCCGAGCGCGACGCTGAACGGCATCGTCGACGCGCTCGCCTGACGCCGGCCGCGCCAGCGCGCGAGCCCGTGCATGTGCCGGCGCGGCGGGTTGAACCGTTCGCCGCCCGGCACACAAGAAAAACGCCCCGGTCGCCCGGGGCGTTTGTCGTTGCAGGCTTGCCATTCAGACGTGAACGATTTCCCATTCGGCGATTTCGTCCGGCACTTCGAGCGTGGCCGTGTCCAGTTCGGACGGTTGCGCGCAGTCGCCGCGGGAGATGCGGTCGGCCGCGACTTCCGGGCACGAGAACGCGCCGAGCGAGGCGTTGCCGAACGTCGCTTCCCAGCCGCCGTTTGCCGGCAGGATGTAGAACGACCCGAGCGCTGAACCAAAGCGAAATCCCTTCATTTCCGTTCTCCCTTTCTGATCACGAGCGATTCTGTTGTGCCGCCTGCCGGCTCGGCCGGCTGTGGCCCGACTGGCTGCTTGCGCCGGGTTCCGTGTCGAACGTCGTGGCGAAGCGTCAGTGCATGGAACAAAGTCTACGTCCGCGCCCCGCTCGGATGGTGCAGGTAGAACGTCTTCTCGAAACAAAAATTCTTTTTTAAAAACAATAATTTATTTGCGTCGTTTTGTATTGCGGAAAGTTTTTCGGCATCGCGAAACGGCGAATTTGTGCCGTGCACCACGAATTTTTATAACGCAGTGACTTGTTCCGCATCGTGAAAAATTGGCGGGTTTGCGGACCATCGGGGCCGCGAGCGCGTATGCCAGGGCGGGGCGGAAGGTGGAAATCTCGTTTGCTGGCCGGCGCAAAGGGCCGGCAGGTGAGTAACGATGGTTGCCGAGACGCCGCCCGGCGACGCTTGCCGCGGCGTATCGCCGCCCGCGGGGGCGGCGGCGTTTTTCGATCCGGCCCTGCGGTTATGATGACGCGACCGTCGCGGCTGTCGCGCGGCGCTGCATGAACAACGAGGATCGATTGATGAGACGGAGAACCTTCCTGTCGCGCGCCATCGGCGTCGCGGCCGCGTCGCTGTTCGCGCGCACCGCGTCGGCGCAGCATGCCGGTCACGCGGGCATGGCCGGCATGGATTCGATGGACGACATGCCGGGCATGTCGGGTATGTCAGGGATGTCGGCGCACGCGCAGCACGGCCAGCCCGCGCCGGCCGCGCTCGCGGCCGCCGACGCGCTGCCGGCCGGCGCGCCGCTCGCGACGTTGCGCACGCTCGCCAACGAAAGCCGTGAGCCCGGCACGTTCCGGGCCACGCTGGTCGCTCAACCGGTGGCGCGACCGCTGCTGCGCGGCGCGCGGCCGACGACGTTCTGGCAGTTCGGTACCGGTACGCAAGGCCCCGTGGTCGGCCCACTGATCGACGTGCGCGAGGGCGATACGGTCGAGATCCGGTTCGTGAACAAGCTGCCGCAGCCGTCGACGATCCACTGGCACGGCCTGCCCGTGCCGCCGGACCAGGACGGCAATCCGTCCGATCCCGTCGCGCCCGGCGCGTCGCGCGTGTATCGCTTCACGCTGCCGAAGGGCAGCGCCGGGACTTACTGGTACCACCCGCATCCGCACATGATGACCGCCGAGCAGGTGTTCCGCGGGCTGGCCGGCCCGTTCGTCGTGCGCGCCGCGGACGATCCGCTAGCCGGCTGGCCCGAGCGTCACCTGTTCGTGTCGGACCTGAAGCTTGCACGCGACGGCACGATTGCGCCGAACGACATGATGGACTGGATGAACGGCCGGGAAGGTCAATTCGTCCTGGTCAACGGCGCGCGCCGGCCGCGCATCGACGTCGCGAGCGACGAGCGCTGGCGTGTCTGGAATGCATGCAGCGCGCGCTACCTGCGCATCGCGTTCGACGACGGCCGCGTGTTCGAGCACGCAGGCACCGACGGCGGATTGTTCGGCACGGCGCGGCGCGTGACGTCGCTGCTGATCGCGCCGGGCGAGCGCGCGGAGTTGCTGGTGCGCGCCGGCGACCGCGCGTCGCGCGCGGTGCTGCAGGCGGCCGAGTACGACCGCCGCAAGATGGCGATGTCGCACGACGACGGCCACGGCAGCCTGCCGCCCGATCCGGCGCTGGCGCTGGCCGATGTCGCGTTTGCGCCCGCCGAGGCCCGTGTGCTGCCTGCCACGCTGCGCGCGGTGCCGCCGCTCGGCGAACCGGTCGCGCACAAGACGGTCGCGTTCGGCGAGGAAATGGACATGGACGCGATGATGAAGGGCGCGGCGCACGGCCGCCCGGCAGGCATGCGCTTCACGATCAACGGCGACACCTACGCGCCGCACCGCGCGACGCTGACGAGCCGCCGCGGCGACGTCGAGCGCTGGGAGATCCGCAATACGACGGACATGGACCACCCATTCCACCTGCACGGCACGCAGTTCCAGGTGATCGAGCGGGCATCGGCCGGTTCGCGCACGAGCGAGCCGTTCCGCGCGTGGCGCGATACCGTGAACGTGCGCAGCGGTGAAACCGTGTCGCTGCTCGTCACGCAAGACATGCCCGGCGAGCGCATGTTTCATTGCCACATTCTCGAACACGAGGATCTCGGCATGATGGGTACGCTGAAGGTCGTGTAACGAAGCCGCGGATATGTTTCACATGCGGATTCGATATCCGATCTGCATGCGTGACAAGACAATGTGTGTTCAATTATCGGGATTGAACGAAAAGGCCGGCCAATCGATTATCGATTGGCCGGCCACAAAAAAAAGAAACCCGGCGCTGTGCGCCGGGTTTCTTCGTCCGATATCCGATGCCTTATGCGGCTTGGATGTTCGACGCTTGCTTGCCCTTCGGTCCTTGAACGACGTCAAAGCTCACCTTCTGGCCTTCCTTCAGCGTTTTGAAGCCATTCATGGTGATAGCCGAGAAGTGCGCAAACAGATCCTCACCGCCCTCGTCGGGAGTGATGAAACCGAAGCCCTTCGCGTCGTTGAACCACTTAACGATACCAGTTGCCATTTTCCTACTTCCCCTGTCACACAGTCGCTGCTACTTACCACGAGCACGCTCGAAAAGCTAAACGACCAAAATACGGCCGTTCCCCCCTCACAAGCTCACCTCGGCCTCTTTCGTTTCGCCAATCGGCGAATTGAAAAAAGTGCCAGCTTGATTGTTGGCGCTCTTTATTGGAGTGTCAAGTGGAATTTTTAGACGTTTAGAGGGTCGTTGTAAAGAACCCATTTTCAGGGTTTTTCCGGCTTTGCTTTGCAGCATGTGGCCAAGCGCGGGGGCTTGAAAAGCCGCATAATCGGCTCATATACCAGGCTCGAGTGACACGCGTTCGAGTCGTCCCGGCTTGTGGGATACTGGATGCGGACACGACGTTCCGGTGAGCTTCCCCCTGACGGTTCGTGTTCCGCGCCATGCGTGAAAGCCGGCACCGCAGCCGGCTTTCGTATGGCGCGAAGACGATCGCGTGTTCCGGGACACCGGGGAGGGCGCCGGCCGGTCGGTCGGGTAATGGCAGGATTGCGGGCCTGTCCGAGTTGTTTAGAATGGGTGTATGGCGATTATCCCGGACAAGCAGGACAGTACCGTCCTGGAACGCAAGCAGCAGAAGCTCAAGCCGCCTTCGATGTACAAGGTGGTGCTGCTCAACGACGACTTCACGCCGATGGAGTTCGTCGTGATGGTGGTCCAGGAGTATTTCAAGAAGGATCGCGAGACGGCCACGCAGATCATGCTGAAGGTCCATCGCGAAGGGCGAGGGGTTTGTGGGGTCTATACGCGGGACATCGCGTCGACCAAGGTTGAGCAAGTCGTTACCCATGCGCGGCAGGCAGGGCATCCGCTGCAGTGCGTGATGGAGGAAGCATGATTGCCCAGGAATTGGAAGTCAGCCTGCACATGGCGTTCATGGAAGCACGCCAGGCGCGCCATGAGTTCATTACGGTCGAGCACCTGCTGCTGGCCCTGCTGGATAATCCGACGGCAGCCGAGGTGTTGCGCGCGTGTGCGGCCAACATTGAGGACTTGCGTCAGAACCTGCGCAATTTCATCCACGACAACACACCTACCGTCCCGGGTACCGACGACGTCGATACCCAGCCGACGCTCGGTTTCCAGCGTGTGATCCAGCGCGCGATCATGCACGTCCAGTCGACGTCGAACGGCAAGAAGGAAGTCACCGGCGCGAACGTGCTGGTCGCGATCTTCGGCGAGAAGGATTCGCATGCCGTGTACTACCTGCAGCAGCAGGGCGTCACGCGTCTCGACGTGGTGAACTTCATTTCGCACGGCATCGCGAAGACGAACAACGGCGAAGCCGCGAAGTCGACCGATGCGAACGCGGAAAGCGAAGACGCGAACGCGCAGAAGGAAACCCCGCTCGCGCAGTTCACGCAGAACCTCAACCAGATGGCGAAGGACGGCCGCATCGATCCGCTGATCGGTCGCGAGCCCGAGGTCGAGCGCGTCGTGCAGGTGCTGTGCCGTCGCCGCAAGAACAACCCGCTGCTCGTCGGCGAAGCCGGCGTCGGCAAGACCGCGATCGCGGAAGGGCTCGCGTATCGCATCACGCGCGGCGAAGTGCCGGACATCCTCGCGAACGCGCAGGTGTACTCGCTCGACATGGGCGCGCTGCTCGCGGGCACCAAGTATCGCGGCGATTTCGAGCAGCGGCTGAAGACGGTGCTGAAGGAGCTCAAGGAGCGCCCGCACGCGATCCTGTTCATCGACGAAATCCATACGCTGATCGGCGCGGGCGCCGCGTCGGGCGGCACGCTCGATGCGTCGAACCTGCTGAAGCCGGCGTTGTCGTCGGGCACGCTCAAGTGCATCGGCGCGACCACGTTCACCGAGTATCGCGGCATCTTCGAGAAGGATGCGGCGCTGTCGCGGCGCTTCCAGAAGGTGGACGTGACGGAGCCGAGCGTCGAGCAGACGGTCGCGATCCTGCGCGGGCTGAAATCGCGCTTCGAGGAGCATCACGGCGTCAAGTATTCGTCGGGCGCCCTGTCGGCCGCGGCCGAGCTGTCGGCGCGCTTCATCACCGACCGTCACCTGCCGGACAAGGCGATCGACGTGATCGACGAGGCGGGCGCCGCGCAGCGCATCCTGCCGAAGTCGAAGCAGAAGAAGACGATCGGCAAGAGCGAGATCGAGGAAATCATCTCGAAGATCGCGCGCGTGCCGGCGCAAAGCGTGTCGCAGGACGATCGCAGCAAGCTGCAGACGCTCGACCGCGACCTGAAGAGCGTCGTGTTCGGCCAGGACCCGGCGATCGATGCGCTCGCGGCGTCGATCAAGATGGCGCGCGCGGGCCTCGGCAAGATGGACAAGCCGATCGGCGCGTTCCTGTTCTCCGGCCCGACGGGTGTCGGCAAGACCGAAGTGGCGCGCCAGCTCGCGTTCACGCTCGGCATCGAGCTGATCCGCTTCGACATGTCTGAATACATGGAGCGTCACGCGGTGAGCCGGCTGATCGGCGCGCCGCCGGGCTACGTCGGGTTCGACCAGGGCGGCCTCCTGACCGAAGCCGTCACGAAGAAGCCGCATTGCGTGCTGCTGCTCGACGAAATCGAGAAGGCGCATCCGGACATCTTCAACGTGCTGCTGCAGGTGATGGACCACGGCACGCTGACGGACAACAACGGCCGCAAGGCGGATTTCCGCAACGTCATCATCATCATGACGACGAACGCGGGCGCCGAGTCGATGCAGAAGGCGACGATCGGCTTCACGACGCGCCGCGAAACCGGCGACGAGATGACCGACATCAAGCGCCTGTTCACGCCGGAGTTCCGCAACCGTCTGGATTCGATCATCAGCTTCCGCTCGCTCGATGAGGAAATCATCATGCGCGTGGTCGACAAGTTCCTGATCCAGCTCGAGGAACAGCTGCACGAGAAGAAGGTCGACGCGCTCTTCACCGACGCGTTGCGCAAGCATCTCGCGAAGCATGGCTTCGACCCGCTGATGGGCGCGCGGCCGATGCAGCGGCTGATCCAGGACACGATCCGGCGCGCGCTGGCCGACGAACTGCTGTTCGGCAAGCTGCTCAACGGCGGCCACGTGACGGTCGACGTCGACGAAAGCGACAAGGTGCAGTTGTCGTTCGACAAGCTGGCGAATCCGCCGCACAAGCCGAACGAAGAGACGGTCGAAGTCGAGTAAGCGATAATTCGTTGTTCATGCGAACGGCGCGGGAAGTTCTCCGCGCCGTTTCGTTTTATCCGGCGCCGGCGGCGCGATGGTGGTGCAGGGGAGTGGTAACGCAGTGACACAACAACAACGGTCGTTCGACGCTATCGTCGCGCGAGAACAAGGGTTGCGCCACGCGCTGACGTCGGGGCAGATGGCGATGATCGCGATCGGCGGCGCGATCGGCACGGGGCTGTTCCTCGGCAGCGGGTTCGCGATCGGGCTCGCCGGCCCGAGCGTGCTGGTGTCCTATGCGATCGGCGCGCTGATCGCGCTGCTGCTGATGGGCGCGCTCGCGGAAATGACCGTCGCGCATCCGACGGCCGGCTCGTTCGGCGCCTATGCCGAGCATTACGTCGGCCCGCTCGCGGGCTTCCTGGTGCGCTACGCGTACTGGTTCGCGGTCGTGTTCGCGATCGGCACCGAGATCAGCGCGATCGCGGTGTTCATGAAGTACTGGTTCCCGGCCGTGCCCGGCTGGTACTGGGTGATCGGCTTCTCGGCGCTGCTGATCGCGGTGAACCTCGCGAGCGTCACGCTGTACGGGACGGTCGAATACGCGTTCTCACTGCTGAAGATCGCGGCGATCGTCGTGTTCATCGTGCTCGGTGCGTATCTCGTGTGGGCGGCGCCGGTCGCGTCAGGCATCGGTTTCGCGAACTACACCGCGCACGGCGGCTTCATGCCGAAGGGGCCGTGGGGTACGTGGGTCGCGGTGATCGTCGCGATCTTCAGCTACATGAGCATCGAAGCGGTCGCGATCGCGGCCGGCGAGGCGCGCGATCCGCAGCACGCGGTCACGCGCGCATTCCGCTCGACCGTGTTCCGGCTCGTGCTGTTCTACCTGCTGACGCTCGCGCTGATGCTCGCGATCGTGCCATGGACGCAGGCCGGCACCGACGAAAGCCCGTTCGTGAAGGTGATGGCCGCGACGCACGTGCCGTATGCGGCCGGCGTGATCAACTTCGTGCTGTTGATCGCGGCGCTGTCGGCGATGAACAGCCAGCTCTACGTGACGACACGCATGATGTTCAGCCTGTCGCGCGCGCGCCTCGCGCCCGCGGTGTTCGGCCGGCTCGGTGCGAACGGCGTGCCGCGGGCGGCGCTGTGGATCTCGACGAGCGGCGTCGCGGTGGCGGCCGTGCTGGTCGCGCTCGCGCCCGACACCGCGTTCACGGTGATGATGGCGATCGCCATGTTCGGCGCGCTGTTCACGTGGCTGATGATCTTCGTCACGCACCTGCGGTTCCGTGCGCGGTATCGCGGCCCCGCGCTCGCGTTCCGGATGTGGGGGCACCCGTTCGGCAGCCTGCTCGGCGCGGGGCTCGTCGCCGCGATCCTGCTGACGACCGCTTTCACGCGCGAATTCCGGATGACGATGGTGGTCGGCGTCGTATTCGTCGTGCTGCTGACGCTCGCCTACGCGCTGCATTACCGGCACCAGCACGCGCGCTGACCGCGCCGGCGCGAGCACTCGCGCCGTTCGTCACACTCGCTAAGGTTCCGTTAAGCGAGCGGCGCCTACATTCGATCCTGTCTGCATGGCGTGCCGATCCGCACCGGCGCGCCGCTTCCTGCAAAAAGGGGTTCGAATGAACACACTGCCCGAAATCACGCTCGCGTTCTGGATCATGAAGATCTGCGCGACGACGCTCGGCGAAACCGGCGGCGATCTGCTGTCGATGACGCTGAACGTCGGCTACGCGGTGAGCTCGATCCTGCTGTTCGGTTTCTTTCTCGTGACGCTGGGCGCACAGCTCAGGACGACGCGCTATCGCCCGGCGATCTACTGGGCCGTGATCGTCGCGACGAGCACGGCCGGCACGACGATGTCCGACTTCATGGATCGCACGCTCGGCCTCGGCTATGCGGCCGGCGCGTCGATCCTCGTCGCGATCCTGCTGGCGATCTTCGCGGTCTGGCGCTTCAGCGGCGAATCGCTGTCGGTCGACCTGATCCGTACGCGCAAGGTCGAACTGCTGTACTGGATCGCGATCCTGTTCTCGAACACGCTCGGCACCGCGCTCGGCGACTTCCTCGCGGACAGCTCGGGGCTCGGCTTCGGCGGCGGCGCACTGCTGATCGGCGGCCTGCTGGCGGCGATCGTGCTCGCGCACTACTTCACGCGAATCTCCGGCGTGCTGCTGTTCTGGGCCGCGTTCGTGCTCACGCGTCCGTTCGGCGCGACGGTCGGCGACCTGCTGACGAAGCCGGTCGCGAAGGGCGGTCTCGCGCTCGGCACGGTCGGCTCGTCGGCCGTACTGCTCGGCGTGCTGGTCGCGATGGTCGTCTATGCAAGCATCGCGCAGGCGCGGCGCCGCGAACCGGCGCCCGCGCGGATCGCGCAACCGGCCGGCAAGTGACGGTGCGTGAAAAGGAAAGGGGCCACTCAGCGTGGCCCCTTTTTTTATGCCGCGTGGCTCAGTGGCGCCCGGTGCTGCCGAAGCCGCCTTCGCCGCGATCGCTCTCGGTGAATTCGTCGACGATGTTGAACTGTGCCTGCACGACCGGCACGATCACGAGCTGCGCGAGGCGCTCGAACGGGTTCAGCACGAACGCGGTCTGGCCGCGATTCCACGTCGAGACCATCAACTGGCCCTGGTAGTCGGAATCGATCAGGCCGACGAGGTTGCCGAGCACGATCCCGTGCTTGTGGCCGAGGCCCGAGCGCGGCAGGATCAGCGCCGCATAGCCGGGGTCCGCAAGGTGGATCGCGAGGCCCGTCGGCACGAGCGTGGTTTCGCCCGGCTGCAGCGTGACCGGTGCGTCGAGGCACGCGCGCAGATCGAGGCCGGCGCTGCCGGTGGTCGCGTAGGCGGGCAGGTAGTCGCGCATGCGCGCGTCGAGAATCTTCAGGTCGAGTTTCATGCGGTCGTCGAATCGGTCGGGAAGGGCGCGGCGGCTATGGCCGCCGCGCGGGATCAGATCAGGCGGTTGTCGGGCAGGCGCTTCGCGATTTCCGCGACGAGCACGTGCGCGAGTTCGTCCTTCGGGGCGCGCGGCAGGCGCGTGAGGCCGGCGGCCTCGAACAGCACGACTTCGTTGTCGTCGCGGCCGAACGTCAGCGGGCCGAGGTTACCGACGAGCAACGGCACGTTCTTGCGCTTGCGCTTCTCGTCGCCATGCACGTCGAGGTCGCCGCTTTCGGCCGCGAAGCCGACGCAGAATGGCGCATCGGGCAGCGCCGCGACCGACGCGAGGATGTCGGGATTCTCGACGAACGCGAGCGCCGGCATCTTGCGGTCGGCCGTCTTCTTCATCTTGTGCTCGGCCGGCTGGTCGACGCGCCAGTCGGCGACCGCGGCCACTGCGATGAAGATGTCGGCTTCGGCCACTGCATGCATCACCGCGTCGTACATCTGCTGCGCGGTCTGCACGTCCTGGCGGTACACGCCCCACGGCGTGTCGAGCGCGACCGGCCCGGCGACGAGATGCACGTCGGCGCCGGCCTGTTGCGCGGCGCGCGCGAGCGCGAAACCCATCTTGCCGCTGGAGCGGTTCGTCAGGCCGCGTACCGGGTCGAGCGGTTCGAAGGTCGGCCCGGCCGTGATCAGCACGCGGCGGTGCGCGAGCACCTTCGGCGCGAAGTGCGCGACGATCGCTTCATAGATCGCCTCGGGCTCGAGCATGCGGCCGTCGCCGACCTCGCCGCACGCCTGCGCGCCCGAATCCGGGCCGAGCACCGATACGCCGTCCGCGCGCAGTTGCGCGGCGTTGCGTTGCGTGGCCGGGTTCTGCCACATCTGGCGGTTCATCGCGGGCACGACGAGCAGCGGACAGTCGCGTGCGACGCACAGCGTCGACAGCAGGTCGTCGGCGAACCCGTGCGCGAGCTTCGCGAGGAAATCCGTCGACGCGGGCGCGATCACGATCGCGTCGGCTTCGCGCGACAGGTCGATGTGCGCCATGTTGTTGTCGATACGCGCGTCCCACTGGCTCGTATAGACGGGCCGGCCCGACAGCGCCTGCATCGTGACGGGCGTGATGAACTGGGTGGCGGCGTCGGTCATCGCGACCTGCACGGTCGCGCCGGCCTTCACGAGCAGCCGCGTGAGTTCGGCGATCTTGTAGCAGGCGATGCCGCCCGTCAGGCCGAGAACGAGGTGTTTTCCTGCAAGTTCTGCGTGTGCCAACTCAGGCCTCCTGGGGGTCAAACGGAACGGCCGGCGCGAAGCCGGCCGTCGACACGGAGTATGCGCGCTCAGCGCGCGCCGCGCACGCGACGCAGCTCGTCGTAGATCAGCAGCACCGCGCCGACCGTGATCGCGGAATCGGCGAGGTTGAATGCCGGGAAGTGCCACGCGCCGAGGTGGAAATCGAGGAAGTCGATCACGTGACCGTAGACGAGCCGGTCGATCACGTTGCCGAGCGCGCCGCCGAGGATCAGCGCGAGCGACACGCTGAACAGCCGCTGGTGGCCGTGGCGCTTCAGCAGGAAGCAGATCACGAGCGTCGCGCCGACGCCGAGCGCGGTGAACGCCCAGCGCTGCCAGCCGCTCGCGGTCGACAGGAAGCCGAATGCGGCGCCGCGGTTGTACACCAGCACGAGGTTGAAGAACGACGTCAGCGCATGCTGCGCGCCGTACGCGAACGTTTTCAGGATCGCGATCTTCGACAGCTGGTCGAACAGGATCACGATCAGCGAAATACCGAGCCAGGGCGCGAGCGCGCCGCTGGCCGGTTTCGACAGGGTCTTCGCCATATTTAAGCAGCGCTCCGGATTTCGCCGTTTTCAAACAGGTTCGAGAAGCAGCGGCCGCACAGCGTCGGGTGCTCGGCGTGCGCGCCGACATCTTCGCGGTAGTGCCAGCAGCGCTCGCACTTCTGGTACTTCGACGCGGCCACGTCGACGCTTTCCTGCGCTTCGTCGTCGACCTTGACGACCGTCGCGGCCGACGTGATCAGCACGAACTTCAGGTCGTCGCCGAGGCTCGTCAGCGCGTCGTAGCGTGCGCCGCTCGCATGCACGGCCACTTCGGCCTGCAGCGACGAACCGATGCGGTTCGCGGTGCGCGCTTCCTCGAGCGCCTTCGTCACGCTGCCGCGCACGTCGCGCAGCAGCGCCCATTTCTCGATCAGCGCGGCCGAGCCGGCGACTTCCGGATACGCATAGTAGGTTTCCGTGAAGATCGTGTCGCTCGCCGGCTGGAACACCTTCCACGCTTCTTCCGCCGTGAACGACAGGAACGGCGCGAGCACGCGCAGCAGCCCGTGCGTCAGGTGATACAGCGCGGTCTGCGCGGAGCGGCGCGCGCGCGAATCGGCGGCGCTCGTGTACAGGCGATCCTTCAGCACGTCGAGGTAGAAGCCGCCGAGGTCTTCCGAGCAGTACGTCTGCAGCTTCGCGACGACCGGGTGGAATTCGTACTTCTCGTAGTGGCCGAGCAGCTCCGTCTGCAGTTGCTGCGAGAACGCGACCGCATAGCGGTCGATCTCGAGCCACTCGTCGACCGGCACCGCGTGCTGCGCGAAGTCGAAATCCGACAGGTTCGCGAGCAGGAAGCGCAGCGTGTTGCGGATGCGGCGATAGCCTTCCGTCACGCGCTTCAGGATTTCCTCGGAAATCGCGAGCTCGCCCGAGTAGTCGGTCGACGCGATCCACAGGCGGATGATCTCCGCGCCGAGGCGGTTCGCGACTTCATGCGGGTCGATGCCGTTGCCGAGCGACTTGCTCATCTTGCGGCCTTCGCCGTCGACCGTGAAGCCGTGCGTGAGCAGGCCCTTGTACGGCGCGCGGCCGTCGATCATCGATGCGGTGAGCAGCGACGAATGGAACCAGCCGCGATGCTGGTCCGAGCCTTCGAGGTACAGGTCGGCCGGGAACTGCAGCTGATCCTTGTGCGAGCCGCGCAGCACGTGCCAGTGCGTCGTGCCCGAGTCGAACCACACGTCGAGCGTGTCGCGGTTCTTTTCGTACAGGTTCGCGTCGTCGCCGATCAGCTCGCGCGGGTCGAGCGATTGCCATGCCTCGATGCCCGACTGTTCGACGCGCTTCGCGACTTCCTCGAGCAGCTCGAGCGTGCGCGGGTGCAGCTCGCCGGTTTCCTTGTGCACGAAGAACGCCATCGGCACGCCCCACTGGCGCTGGCGCGACAGCGTCCAGTCCGGACGGTTCGCGATCATGCTGAACAGGCGCTGCTTGCCCCACGACGGATAGAACGCGGTCGCGTCGACGCCTTCGAGCGCCGTTTCGCGCAGCGTCTTGCCGCCGTCTTGCGGCGTCACGTCCATGCCGGCGAACCACTGCGACGTCGCGCGGTAGATGATCGGCGTCTTGTGGCGCCAGCAGTGCATGTAGCTGTGCGTGTACTTCTCGCTGCGCAGCAGCGAGCCGGCCGCGTTCAGCGCGTCGACGATCTTCGGGTTCGCATCCCAGATCGACAGTCCGCCGAACAGCGGCAGCGATTCGATATAGCGGCCGTCGCCCATCACCGGGTTGATGAAGTCGGAATCGGTCATCCCGTGCGCCTTGCACGACATGAAGTCTTCAATACCGTACGCGGGCGACGAGTGCACGACGCCGGTACCGGTGTCTGTCGTCACGTAGTCGCCGAGGTAGACGGGCGCGGTGCGCTTGTAGCCGGGGTGGGCCGATGCGAGCGGGTGGTGGAAGCGCAGGTTCGCGAGCTTCACGCCGGGCGCGGTCGCGACGACGCGGCCCGTGAGCTTGAAGTCGGTCATGCAGGCTTCGACGCGTTCTTCCGCGATGATCAGCAGCCCGCGCTCGGTGTCGACCAGCGCGTAGATGATTTCCGGATGGAGGTTCAGCGCCTGGTTGGCGGGGATCGTCCACGGCGTGGTGGTCCAGATCACGATGCCGCCCTCGGCGCGCGGCAGTGCCGGCAGGCCGAACGCGTGCGCGGTCTTTTCCGGCTCCGCGAACGCGAACATCACGTCGATCGTCGGGTCGGTGCGGTCCTTGTACTCGACTTCCGCTTCCGCGAGCGCCGAGCCGCAGTCGAAGCACCAGTTCACCGGCTTCAGCCCGCGGTACACGTAGCCCTTCTCGATGATCTTGCCGAGCGCGCGGATTTCTTCCGCCTCGTTCACGAAGTTCATCGTCTTGTACGGGTTGGCCCAGTCGCCGAGCACGCCGAGGCGCTTGAAGCCGACCTTCTGCTTCTCGATCTGCTCGGTCGCGTACGCGCGCGCCTTGCTCATCACTTCGGCCGCCGGCAGCGACTTGCCGAACTGCTTCTCGATCTGGATCTCGATCGGCATCCCGTGGCAATCCCAGCCCGGCACGTACGGCGCGTCGAAGCCGGCCATGTTGCGCGACTTGACGACGATGTCCTTCAGGATCTTGTTCACCGCGTGGCCGAGGTGGATGTCGCCGTTCGCATACGGCGGGCCGTCGTGCAGGATGAACTTCGGCCGGCCCTGGCTGGCCGCGCGGATCTTCTCGTAGATGCCGCGCGCTTCCCACTCCTTGACCCACTGCGGCTCGCGCTTGGGCAGGTCGCCGCGCATCGGGAACGGCGTGTCGAGCAGGTTGACCGGATACTTGGCCTGCGGTTTCGAATCGGCTTTCTTGTTGCTCATGATGGGATCGCTATCTAAATCGGGGGGACGCTCGGGCGTCGTGAATCGGGTAGGCGCGCGCGAGGGCGGCGCGAGGGTGCGGCGCGAGGCGCCGCCGTCCGGATCAGCTAATTCGGTCGGTGGCCGACGTCGCGAAGCCCGTCGCGCGGCTGCCCGGCGCACGGTCGCGTTCGGTGAAGTAGGCGCGTGCATTCGCGACGTCCAGCGCGATCGCGCGCGACAGCGCCTCGAGATCGTCGAATTTCGCCTCGTCGCGCAGCTTCTTCAGGAATTCGACACGGATCAGCTTGCCGTACGCGTCGCCGTGCCAGTCGAGCAGATGAACTTCGAGCAGCACGCGGCCCGAATCGTCGACGGTCGGGCGCAGCCCGAGGCTCGCGACGCCCGGCAGCGGCTCGGGGCCGAGGCCGTGCACCTGCACGACGAAGATGCCCGCGAGCGCCGGCCGCTTGTGCTGGATCGGCAGGTTCAGCGTCGGGAAGCCGAGATCGCGGCCGAGCTTCAGCCCGTGCGCGACGTGGCCGCTGATCGCGTAGCCGTGCCCGAGCGCCTGCGCGGCCGCGTCGAGATCGCCCGCGGCGAGCGCCGCGCGCACGCCGGAGCTGGAAATGCGCGTGCCGTCGCTGCCGGCCACCGTGCCCATCTGCTCGACCTCGAAGCCGTGCAGCTCGCCGGCCGCCTTCAGCGTGTCGAAGGTGCCCGCGCGCTTCGCGCCGTAGCAGAAATCGTCACCGACCATCATCCAGCGCGTGTGCAGCCCGTTCACCAGCGTGCGTTCGACGAACGCCTGCGGCGACTGGCTCGCGAAGGTGTGGTTGAAGTGCTCGACGACGACGCGGTCGACCCCGTGGTCGCGCAGCGCTTCCAGTTTGTCGCGCAGCATCGCGATGCGCGGCGGTGCGCCGGCCGGATTGAAGAATTCGCGCGGGTGCGGCTCGAACGTCATCACGCACACGGGCAGGCCGCGCGCGTCCGCTGCCGCGCGCACGCGCGCGAGCAGGGCCTGGTGGCCGCGATGGACACCGTCGAAGTTGCCGATCGTCAGCGCGCACGGGGCGCGGCTCTCGGCGTTGGGCAGGCCGCGGAAGACTTTCACGATAGCGGATGCAGCGTCGGGGAATGGGCGGTGGGATGCCGCAAAGCAGAAGATTATAAACGTTCGAGCGGGCCGACGGCCGAGAAGGCGGGAAACGCGAGGGCGAATGGTAAAATTCGCGGATGAAAAAACTCGTGATCCTGATTTCCGGTCGCGGCAGCAACATGGAGGCCATCGTCCGCGCGTGCGCGCAGGAACGCTGGCCGGCCGAGATTGCCGCCGTGATCGCCAACCGGCCCGATGCGGCCGGACTGGCTTTTGCCGCGTCGCACGGGGTGGCGACGGCGGTGGTCGACCACCGGTCGTTCGACGGCCGCGACAGCTTCGACGCGGCGCTCGCCGCCGAAATCGACCGTTTTTCGCCCGATCTCGTCGTTCTCGCCGGCTTCATGCGCATCCTGACGCCTGCATTCGTCAGACGATACGAGGGCCGGCTGCTCAACATCCATCCGTCGCTGCTGCCGAGCTTCAAGGGCATCCACACGCACCAGCAGGCGCTGGATGCGGGCGTCGCGCTGCATGGCGCGAGCGTGCATTTCGTCATTCCCGAGCTCGACAGCGGCGCGATCGTCGCGCAGGGCGCGGTGCCGGTGCATGCCGGCGACGACGCGGCCGCGCTCGCGCAGCGCGTGCTGACGGTCGAGCACGTGCTGTATCCGCGTGCGGTGCGCTGGTTCGTCGAAGGGCGTCTGCGCCTCGAGGACGGTCGTGCAGTGGTCGCGCCCGAAGAGGCGCGCTGGATTTTCGCGGATCAACCGCAAACCGAAACGAGTGAGGGCGTATGAAGCTGCACGGATTCCTGATTGGCCAGACCGAAACCCTGCTCGCCGAGGTGCTGAAGTTCGCCGGCCCCGCCGACGCGACGACGAGCCGGTTCTTCCGCGCGCACCCGAAGCTCGGGCATGCCGAGCGCGGCGTGATCGCCGAGGCCGTGTTCGCGGTGCTGCGCCGGAAGATGGAGTTCTCGCATCTCGCCGAGAGCGGCACCGGCACGCCCGCGCGGCGTCTCACGCTGCTCGGCCTGATGCAGACGATGGGGCGCAATGCGCTGAAGCCGTTCCTGTCCGACACCGAGTCCGCGTGGCTCGAGCACGTGTCGAAGATCGATCCGGCGAGCCTGCCCGTGCGCATTCGCACGAACCTGCCCGACTGGATTCACCAGGCGCTGTCGGAGCGTTTCGACGCCGAGGAACTCGCGCAGCTCGCCGCTGCGCTGAACTACCCGGCGCCGCTCGACCTGCGTGCCAACGCGCAGAAGGCGACCCGCGACCAGGTGATCGAAGCGCTGCGCGTGAGCGGCATCGAAGCGGGCGCGACGCCGTTCGCGCCGTTCGGCGTGCGCGTGGTCGGCAAGCCGGCGCTGACGCGCCTGAAGCTGTTCGAGGAAGGCGCGATCGAGGTGCAGGACGAAGGCAGCCAGCTGCTGTGCTCGCTGGTCGCGCCGCGCCGCGGTGAAATGGTCGTCGATTTCTGCGCGGGCGCGGGCGGCAAGACGCTCGCACTCGGCGCGATGATGCGCTCGACCGGGCGCCTCTATGCGTTCGACATCTCGGAGAAGCGTCTCGCGAAGCTGAAGCCGCGCCTCGCGCGCAGCGGGCTGTCGAACGTGAACCCGGTGCTGATCGACAGCGAGCACGACGCGAAGATCAAACGGCTCGCCGGCAAGATCGACCGCGTGCTGGTCGATGCGCCGTGCAGCGGCCTCGGCACGCTGCGCCGCAATCCGGACCTGAAGTGGCGCCAGACGCGCACGGCGATCGACGAGCTGACGCCGAAGCAGGCGTCGATCCTCGCGAGCGCCGCGCGGCTCGTGAAGAAGGGCGGCCGGCTCGTCTACGCGACCTGCAGCGTGCTCGACGCCGAGAACGAGCGCATCGTCGAACAGTTCCTGGCCGATCATCCGGAGTTCACGCTGGTGCCGGCGCAGCAGGTGCTGGCCGACCAGCGCATCGAGCTCGAGACGGGCGACTACCTGTCGCTGTGGCCGCACCGTCACGCGACCGACGGCTTCTTCGCCGCGGTGCTCGAGCGCCGCGCCGCGCAGTAACGACTGCCCGGACGGACGATGGAGAATTTGCAGAGCCGCCTGCTGTCGCACCGGCTGGAATCGGTGATTCGCGATTTCCACCAGCCGGTGATGATCTGGCAGGCGGCGATCCTCATCGGTGCGCTGTGTTTCGCGTGGGTGGCCGCGCGCTTCGTGCACGGCCGGATCGATGCGCGGCGCCGGGCGGCCGGGCGTGCGCCCGGCGCGGGCGCGCAAAGCCTGAAACGTGCGTTGTTTCCGCTGTTCGGCAGCGTGTTCGTCGGCGGCGCGCAACTCGCGTTCGACCCGTTCATGTCGACGTCGCTGTTGTCGCTCGCGCTCGTGCCGCTGTTCGGCATCGGGCTGATCTACGTGCTGTTCTTCTTCGCGCGGCGCGTGTTCGCGCGCGACGGCCACACGCACGCGTGGCTGTCGATCGTCGAGAAGATCGTGTCGACCGTCGTGTGGGCCGCGATGGTGATGACCGTGCTCGGCATCCAGCGCGACGTGCTCGGCTGGCTCGACAGCGTGCAGTTCCGGGTCGCGACCGCGCACCTCACGCTGCTGTCGGTGATCTCCGGCGCGCTGTGGGTGTGCGTGACGCTGATGGTCGCGATGTGGCTCGGCTCGGTGCTCGAGGATCGCCTGTCGCGCGCGAGCACGCTCGACGCGAACCTGAAGGTCGTACTGTCGCGGATCGGCCGCGCGCTGCTCGTGTTCGCGGCGATCCTGATCGGGCTGTCGCTGGTCGGCATCGACGTGACGGTGCTCGGCGTGTTCGGCGGCGCGGTGGGCGTCGGCCTCGGGTTCGGGCTGCAGAAGATCGCCAGCAACTACGTGTCGGGCTTCATCATCCTGCTCGACCGCTCGCTGCGGCTCGGCGATGCGATCAGCGTCGGCGGGCTGCAGGGCGTCGTCACGCAGATCCGCACGCGCTACACGGTCGTGCGCGGCCTTGACGGCAACGAGACGCTGATCCCGAACGAGAAGCTGATCACCGACGTCGTGCAGAACCAGTCGTCCTACCTGACGCGCGGCTACGCGAAAGTCGCGGTGCAGGTCGCGTACACGAGCGACGTCGAGCAGGCACTCGCGTTGCTCGCCGACGCCGCGAAGGACGTGCCGCGCGTGCTGGCCGAGCCGGTGCCGACGCCGTACCTCGTGGGGTTCGGCGCGGACGGCATCGATCTGGAGCTCGGCTTCTGGATCGAGGATTCGGCGAAAGGCACGTCGGGCGTGCGCTCGAGCGTGAACCGCAACATCTGGCGGCTGTTCAGCGAGCACGGGATCTCGATTCCGTTTCCGCAGCGCGAAGTGCGCGTGGTCGGGCTGCCGGACGGCTTTCCCGCGGCGGCGGGCGTGGCGGCCGGGCTCGATCCGGCGCTTGCCGATGGTGCGCAGGACAGGCGCGCGCCGGCGGCGTAGCGGCCACGGGCGGTCAATCGTACCGATTTCGCGGTCGAAACCGGATCACGGGCCTTTCCCAGTCCGGACATGGACCGCGCGGATTGCGTCAGGGCAAGAAAATATTCATTTTTTACAAAGACTTGGAACGGTTGAAGTAAAATTCTGGTCTACACGCGGTATGCTTTCATTCTTCTGACGCCGGTGCGGCGTCGCTCTCATCACAGGTAACTGCCTTGTTGAATTCCCTGCTCGATTTTCTTTCCCACGGGCTCCTGCGTTTTTCGTGGTGGCAGGTCGCGTTGTTCGCGCTCGCCGTCACGCACGTCACGATCATCGGCGTGACCGTCTACCTGCACCGCTGCCAGGCGCACCGCGCGCTGGAGCTGCATCCGATCGCGAGCCACTTCTTCCGTTTCTGGCTGTGGATGACCACCGGCATGCTGACCGGCCAGTGGGCCGCGATTCACCGCAAGCACCACGCGAAGTGCGAGACCGAGGAAGATCCGCACAGCCCGCAGACGCGCGGCATCTGGAAGGTGTTCCTCGAGGGCGCCGAGCTGTATCGCGCGGAAGCGAAGAACGAAGAAACGATGCGCAAGTTCAGCCACGGCACGCCGAACGACTGGCTCGAGCGCAACGTCTACTCGAAGTACCCGATTCTCGGCATCAGCATGATGATGGTGATCGACGTCGCGCTGTTCGGCGTGCTCGGCCTCACCGTGTGGGCCGTGCAGATGGTGTGGATCCCGTTCTGGGCGGCGGGCGTCGTCAACGGCTTCGGTCACTTCTGGGGCTATCGCAATTTCAACTCGGCCGACGCGAGCACGAACCTGTTCCCGTGGGGCATCGTGATCGGCGGCGAAGAGCTGCACAACAACCACCACACGTTCGCGACGTCGGCGAAGCTGTCGAACAAGTGGTACGAGTTCGACATCGGCTGGATGTACATCCGCATCATGTCGGCATTCGGTCTCGCGAAGGTGAAGAAGGTCGCGCCGACGCCGCGCCTGAACAAGCCGAAGACGGTGCTCGACCAGGAAACGCTGCAGGCCGTGCTGTCGAACCGCTACGAAGTGATGGCGCGTTACGGCAAGGCCGTGAAGCGTGCGTACCGCCAGGAGCTCGCGCACCTGAAGGAACTCGGTTCGAGCGAGAAGTACCAGTTGATGCGCGGCGCGCGCAAATGGTTCCACAAGGACGCCGACGGCCTCGACGAGCCGCAGAAGAAGCTGCTGCCGGAAATCTTCGCGAACAGCCAGAAGCTGCATACGTACTTCCAGCTGCGCCAGGATCTCGCCGCGATCTGGGATCGTTCGACCGCCTCGCGCGAACAGCTTCTCGCGCAATTGCAGGATTGGTGCCATCGCGCAGAACAAAGCGGCATCAAGGCGCTGCAGGAATTCGCGACACGCCTGCGTCGCTACGCCTGATTCGAAATCGATTAGAATCTCAGGACGTCACAAACCCCGCGTTGGCGGGGTTTTTTCATTTGGGCCGCCGGTTTTTGACGGACCGGCAGCACCGGGATTGGTATGAGGCTTGGGGCCGGCGTAAGTGTTGAAGCACTCACTCCGGCTGACCGCGAAGCATGGGACCCAAGTAAGCGCTGAAGCGCTAACTTGGGTCGACCGCATAGCATGGGGCATGAGTAAGCGCTGAAGCGCTAACTCCTGCCGACCGCGAAGCATGGGGCCGGAGTAAGTGCTAAAGCACTCACTCCGGCCGACAGGAGATATGGAGATGCAATCGACGATCAAACCCGTCGAGTACGACCGGCCCGTCGCAGCAGGGACCGTGTGCGGCGTCGGACAGGCATGGGCCAAGGTGCCCGACGCGCCGTCCGCCGAGGAGCGCGCTGCGCTGAAGGCACGCATCAAGGCGCTGCTCGCCCGTGAAAAGGCCGTGCTCGTCGCCCACTACTACGTGGATGCCGAACTGCAGGAACTGGCCGACGAAACGGGCGGCTGCGTGGCCGATTCGCTCGAAATGGCCCGCTTCGGCCGTGACCACGACGCGCAGACGCTGATCGTTGCCGGCGTGCGCTTCATGGGCGAAACCGCGAAGATCCTGAGCCCGAACAAACGGATCCTGATGCCCGATCTCGATGCGACCTGTTCGCTCGACCTCGGCTGCCCGGTCGACGAATTCTCGGCATTCTGCGATGCGCATCCGGACCGTACCGTCGTCGTCTACGCGAACACCAGCGCTGCCGTGAAGGCGCGCGCGGACTGGATGGTCACGTCGTCGATCGGTCTCGAGATCGTGGCCGACCTGCACGCGCGCGGCGAAAAGATCATCTGGGCGCCGGACCGTCATCTCGGCAGCTATATCCAGAAGAAGACCGGCGCGGACATGCTGCTGTGGCAGGGCTCGTGTCTCGTCCACGACGAATTCAAGGGCATCGAGCTCGACCTGCTGCGCGCCGAATATCCGGACGCGAAGGTGCTCGTCCACCCCGAGTCGCCGGAAAACGTCGTCGCGCAGGCCGATGTCGTCGGTTCGACCACGCAATTGATCGACGCGGCCGTCAAGTTCGATGCGAAGCGTTTCATCGTCGCGACGGATCTCGGCATCCTGCACAAGATGCAGCTGGCCGCGCCCGGCAAGACCTTCATTGCCGCGCCGACGGCCGGCAACAGCGCGACCTGCAAGAGCTGCGCGCACTGCCCGTGGATGGCGATGAACGGCCTCGCGAACCTCGCCGACGTGCTCGAACGCGGTCACAACGAGATCTTCGTCGATCCCGCGATCGGCGAGCGTGCGCGTTTGCCGATCGACCGGATGCTCGAATTCGCGGCTGCGCACAAGAAGCGCGTGCAGGCGAGCGGCGATCTGCAGCGCGACCAGTCGCTGTTCGCGAACGTGGGGGCGGCATGAGCAACGCCGTATCCCCGCTGTTCGAAGCCGTCCGCGCCCAATACGGCGCGGCATTCGACGAAGCGATCGCGCGTAACGTGGCCGACGCGATCGCCGAAGACGTCGGCACCGGCGACCAGACCGGGCGGCTCGTGCCGGCCGGCGAGCGGCGCCGTGCGCGGATCATCGTGCGCGAGGAAGCCGTGCTGTGCGGCGTACCGTGGTTCGAGGGCGTGATCGCCCGGATCGATTCGTCGATCGTCGTGCAATGGCGCTATCGCGAAGGCGACCGGATGACGCCTGATTCGATCGTCTGCGAACTCGAAGGGCCGGCGCGCGCGTTGCTGACGGCCGAGCGCAACGGGCTGAATTTCCTGCAACTGCTGTCGGGTGTCGCGACGGCGACGCGCCGTTACGTCGAACGCGTCGAAGGCACGCGCGCGAAGATCCTCGATACGCGCAAGACGCTGCCGGGGCTGCGGCTCGCGCAGAAGTACGCAGTGCGCGTGGGCGGCGGCGAGAACCAGCGGCTCGCGCTGTACGACGGCATCCTGATCAAGGAGAACCACATCGCGGCGGCAGGCGGTGTCGGCGAGGCGCTCGATGCGGCGTTCGCGCTGGAGTCAGGTGTGCCGGTGCAGATCGAAGTCGAGACGCTCGCGCAGCTCGACACGGCGCTCGCGCATCGCGCGCAGTCGGTGCTGCTCGACAACTTCACGCTCGACATGATGCGCGAAGCGGTGCGCGTGGCGGATGGCAAGGCCGTGCTCGAAGTCTCCGGCGGCGTCAATTTCGATACGGTGCGTGCGTTCGCGGAGACGGGCGTCGATCGGATCTCGATCGGCGCGCTGACGAAGGACGTGCGGGCGACCGACTATTCGATGCGAATCGTCGACTGACCGAACGTCGTCCGATCAGACAAAAAGCCGTTGGCGCGCAAACGCCAACGGCTTTTTTCTTGTGCTGCGGCCGCCGCCGGGCAGGGCGGCGCGCCGCTCAGCGGCGCACGCGCGGCGTGAGCACGCTCGGCAACGCCTTCGGCAGCGTATGCGGCCAGTCGCGGCTGTAGTGCAACCCGCGGCTTTCGCGGCGGGAGTGCGCACTCTTGACGATCAGCGTGGCCACGTCGACCAGGTTGCGCAGTTCGAGCAGATCGCGTGTCACGCGGAAGTTCGCGTAGTACTCGTGGATCTCGTCGCGCAGCAGCGACAGGCGATGTTTCGCGCGTTCGAGGCGCTTGTCGGTGCGCACGATGCCGACATAGTTCCACATCAGGCGGCGCAGTTCGTCCCAGTTGTGTGCGACGACGACTTCCTCGTCCGCATCCGACACACGGCTTTCGTCCCACGCGGGCAGCGTGGCCGGCGTGTCGGCGTCGAAGCCCGCCGCCTCGATCGCCTCGGCTGCCGCGCGGCCGATCACGAGACATTCGAGCAGCGAGTTGCTCGCGAGCCGGTTCGCGCCGTGCAGCCCCGTGTACGACGTTTCGCCGACCGCATACAGGCCGGCGAGATCGGTGCGCCCCGCGAGATCGGTGACGACGCCGCCGCACGTATAGTGCGCGGCCGGCACGACGGGAATCGGCTGTTTCGCGATGTCGATGCCGAATTCGAGGCAGCGCGCATGAATCATCGGGAAGTGTTCGCGCAGGAACGCTTCCGGCTGATGGCTGATGTCGAGATACACGCAGTCGATCCCGCGCTTCTTGATCTCGAAGTCGATCGCGCGCGCGACGATGTCGCGCGGCGCGAGCTCCGCGCGCGGATCGTGCGAGGGCATGAAGCGGGTGCCGTCGGGCAGCTTCAGCAGGCCGCCTTCGCCGCGCACGGCCTCCGAAATCAGGAACGACTTCGCATACGGATGGAACAGGCAGGTCGGGTGGAACTGGATGAATTCCATGTTCGACACGCGGCAGCCCGCCCGCCATGCCATCGCGATGCCGTCGCCGGTCGCGGTGTCGGGGTTCGTCGTGTACAGGTAGACCTTGCCGGCGCCGCCGGTGGCGAGCACGGTGTGCGGCGCCTCGATCGTGATCGTGCGGTCGTTGTCGACGTCGAGCGCATACAGGCCGTGACAGCGGCGGCCGGGCAGGCCGAGCCGGTCGGACGTGATCAGGTCGATTGCGTGGTGGTTTTCGAAGAACGTGATGTTCGGATGCTGGCGCGCCCGTTCCGACAGCGTCGCGAGCACCGCATGGCCGGTCGCATCGGCCGCATGGATGATTCGCCGGTGGCTGTGGCCGCCTTCGCGCGTCAGGTGAAAGCCGAGTTCGGCCGCGTCGTCCTTCGTGAACGGGACGCCTTGCGAGATCAGCCATTCGATGGCTTCGCGCCCGTGCTCGACGATGTAGCGCGTCGCGCCTTCGTCGCACAGGCCGCCGCCGGCGACCAGCGTGTCGTCGACGTGGTTCTCGATACTGTCCGCCGAGTCGAGGACCGCCGCGATGCCGCCTTGCGCGTTATCGCTCGCCCCCTCCATCATCGAACGTTTCGCGATCAGTGCGACACGTCGCGTGCTGGCCAGGTTGAGTGCGACCGACAGCCCTGCCAGGCCGCTGCCGACGATCGCCACGTCGAATTTCATGCTGCATCTCCATCGTTACGCTTTTGATCTTGTGCGTTCCGGCGGCCGCGGCCGCGGAAAGGGGAGAGCATACCGCGTCGGGCTCGAGCGTGCGCGCAAAACACGCGCAAAACAAAAAGCCCCGCATGTGCGGGGCTTTTCGGTCGCCGTCAGGCTGGCAGAAACCGGAGCGGAGATTACTTGATCTTGGTTTCTTTGTATTCCACATGCTTGCGGACGACGGGATCGAACTTCTTGATCGCCATCTTTTCCGGCATGTTGCGCTTGTTCTTCGTGGTCGTGTAGAAGTGACCCGTACCAGCGGTCGACTCAAGCTTGATCTTGTCGCGGGCGCCTTTTGCCATGATTGTGCTCCTTGGGCTTAGGCTTCGCCGCGTGCGCGCAGGTCAGCGAGCACGGAATCGATGCCGTTCTTGTCGATCAGGCGCAGGCCGGCGTTCGAGACGCGCAGGCGCACCCAGCGGTTTTCGCTCTCAACCCAGAACCGGCGGTTTTGCAGGTTCGGGAGGAAGCGGCGCTTCGTCTTGTTGTTGGCGTGGGAAACGTTGTTGCCGCTCATCGGCGCTTTCCCAGTTACTTGGCATACGCGTGCCATGAGAGCACTCCTAATACGCTAAATTCGGGGTTCGATCGCCGGTGAAGGTTCCATCGCACCGCCACGTGATCCATGGCTGCACTCAGAACGCCGTAGCCCTTACAGACAAGGCCCTTCGATGGCTAGAACTGGTTGGAAAAAAGACAGACGACGATTCTAGCAGAAAAAGTTCAGAAAAATCAAACCTAATTTCGCTTCGTCGTTGCGGCGCCCTGGGATGGGCCGCCGCGCCACAGTCTACAGCCAACCGGCCCGCGCGAACGAGAAAGTATCGCTGACGCCGACGACGACATGATCGAGCAACCGTACGTCGACGAGTTCGAGCGCGTCCTTCAGCACGCGGGTCAGGCGGCGGTCTTCCGCGCTCGGCTGCACCGCGCCCGACGGATGGTTGTGCGCGACGATCAGCGCCGCGGCGTTGTGTTTCATCGCGCGGCGCACGATCTCGCGCGGATAGACGGCCATGCGTGTGAGCGAGCCGCGCGCGATTTCCTCCATGTCGATCAGGCGGTTGCGCGCGTCCAGATAGACCGCGATGAACACTTCGTACTGGCGCGTGCCGATCTTCAGTCGCAAACAATCCTCGACGGCACCGGGCGAGTCGATCTGCATCCGTTCTTCCGCCTTCTCCACCAGCATGCGCCGCGCGATCTCGGTGACCGCGACGAGTCGCGCCGAGCGTGCGGGGCCGATGCCGGGGTGCGCCTCGAAATCGTCGGCGGTCGCTTCGAGCAGCCCGTGCAGCGTGCCGAACTGATCGACCAGTGCGCGGGCGGTGACGAATACATCGTGACCGGGCTTGCCGGTGCCGAGCAGCAGCGCGATCAGCTCGTCGTCGGTCAGCGCGGCCGGCCCGCGTTCCAGCAGCCGTTCGCGCGGCCGCTCGGGCCGCCAGTCGCCCGGACGGCGCCTGCGCCGGTTGATCGGGATGACGCGGCCGGGCGGATCGGCCGGCGTATCGGCGGTGTCGCGGCATTCGGCCGACGGCAGGATGGGGCAGGGAGACAGCATGGTCGGAACTCCATTGGCGGCGGGCGGCGGGCGCAACGTCGTCGCACTTTCCGCCTTGCACGCTCAGGTGACTTACAATATTGGCTTTGCGCCGGGCCATTCGGCCGTAGCGGGCGCCGACTGAACGAGTAATTCATGAGCCTCATCGATCTATCCGAAGTGAAGCCCGGTTCCCACGTCACGTTGCATTACCGGCTGGCACTGGCCGACGGCGCCGACATCGTCAACACCTTCTCGGACAAGCCGGCCACGCTGTTGCTGGGCGCGGGGCAACTGGCGCCGTCGCTGGAACAGATTCTGCTCGGGCTCAGGGTCGGCGACCATTCGACTTTTCAGCTAGCCCCCGATCAGGGGTTCGGCCCCCGCAATCCGGACATGCTCCAGCGCGTGACGCTGTCGACGCTGCGCGAGAACGGGATGGTCGGCGACGATTTCACGCCGGGCGAACTCATCGAGTTCAATGCGCCGGATGGCGGTCGCTACGCGGGGGTGCTGAAGGAAGTCAGCGAGACTTCCGCGCTGTTCGACTTCAATCATCCGCTCGCGGGCCAGGCGCTCACGTTCGAAGTGAAAATCATCGGAATCCTGTAATCATGAGTACCACCGATACGCTGTCCGGGCAGACCGTCGCCGCCGACGCCGAAATCCTGCTGGCCCAGCCGCGCGGTTTCTGCGCGGGCGTCGACCGCGCGATCGAGATCGTCGAGCGCGCCATCGCGATGCACGGTGCGCCGATCTACGTGCGTCACGAAATCGTCCACAACAAGTACGTGGTCGAGGATCTGAAGAAGAAGGGCGCGATCTTCGTCGAGGAGCTCGAGGAAGTGCCGGCCGGCAACACCGTGATCTTCAGTGCGCACGGCGTGTCGAAAGCCGTGCGCGACGAGGCCGACGTGCGCGGGCTGCGCATTTACGACGCAACCTGCCCGCTCGTCACGAAGGTGCACGTCGAAGTGGCGAAGATGCGCCAGGACGGTGTCGACATCGTCATGATCGGGCACAAGGGCCATCCCGAAGTCGAAGGCACGATGGGCCAGGTGGAGCGCGGCATGCACCTCGTCGAAAGCGTCGAGGACGTGCAGAAGCTCGAGCTCGCCGATCCTGAGCGCATCGCGCTCGTCACGCAGACGACGCTGTCCGTCGACGACGCGGCCGAGATCATCGGCGCGCTGAAGGCGAAGTATCCGAAGATTCGCGAGCCGAAGAAGCAGGACATCTGCTACGCGACGCAGAACCGCCAGGACGCGGTGAAGTTCATGGCGCCGCAATGCGACGTCGTGATCGTGGTCGGTAGTCCGAACAGCTCGAACTCGAGCCGGCTGCGCGAAGTGGCCGAAAAGCGCGGCGTGGCCGCGTACATGGTCGATGCACCGGACCAGATCGATCCCGCATGGGTCGCCGGCAAGCGCCGCATCGGCGTGACGGCCGGCGCGTCGGCGCCCGAGGTGCTCGCCCAGGCCGTGATCGCGCGGCTGCGCGAACTCGGCGTGCGCAACGTCCGCGCACTCGACGGCATCGAGGAAAACGTGTCGTTTCCGCTGCCGCGCGGGTTGAACCTGCCGCCCGCCGCCTGATTGCCGCATCGCACTCCGCGGAACACCGAAGCGCGCCCTCCCGGCGCGCTTTTTTTGTGCCTCGACATTCAAATCGCAACCATTATTCCCGGTCATGGTGCAACCCGGTTGCTCCGGCTGCGCCCAATCGTGTCTCAAAATTGGTTGCAATGCAGGAAAACCCCATCGAATCAGGAATATTGGCGTCCTATAAATGGAGTTACAATGCGCCCGTTTTCAAGCCGGAATGGCTTTGAAATCGGGATTTGGCAAGGCGCGGGAGACCATTCAATGCATGTGAAGTTGGCTTACGCCGTGTCCGTCGCCGCACCGGTTGCAATGCTTGCCGGCTGCAGCAAAAAGAGCGACGACGAGGCGGGCAGGGAGGCCGCGGGGGGCGCGGCACCATCGGCCGGCGGCGTGCGCGTCGCCGGAGCCGGACGTGCGGCGCCATCGGCGCGCCGTATCGCGCAACTGGGCAGGGACAAGGAAAACGGGGCACGTTTGACGAGTTTGACGATCGAGGAAATCCACGCGCGCAGCCTGGCGACCGGGCCGGCAGCGGGCATGCCGGCTGCGTCGCGGCCAGCCGCCGATCGACGGATGCCGGATGCTCACGGCCTGGCCGGCAGCGTGCCGAGGCCACTGTCCCCCCTTCAATTCGATTCGACGAAACAGCGCGCCGCCGCGACCGACCGTGTCGCGACGCGCAGTCTGGTTCGTACGATGGATTCCGATGCAGTCCTGACGAAAGTCGGGCGCGGCTGTCGCAACGCCCTCGCCGGCGACGCGACGCGGAATCCGATCCGTCCTGGCGCGATGCTTGCATGGCACTGGACGGGCCAAGGCACGGATGCCGGGAAACCGGACGACGGCCGTCTCGGCATGCTGCCCCACGACTTCAAGGAGGCCACGAACACCGTCCTCGATGTCGTGACGATTTAGCGACGGGACTCATGACGGCACCGGAACAGTGCGGTGCCGTTTTTGTATCCGCTTCGGCGGCAGGTCCGGCCGTACAGGCCGGGCGGCGCGCGCCGGAACGATCCACCCTTACCGGTATCGACTAGTACCCGCAGTGTCGCCGAGAAGGCGCGATTCCTCGCTTACCCGCGGGGCGCAACGTCCTCCGGCAGCACGGGCCAAGGAGCTTTAAATGGATATTTTCGTCCAGCAGGTTCTCAACGGGCTGGTGCTCGGCAGTGTGTACGCCATCATCGCGTTGGGATACACGATGGTGTACGGCATTCTCGGCATCATCAACTTCGCGCACGGCGACGTGCTGATGATCGGCGCGATGGTCGCGCTGTCGGCCATCACCGTGCTGCAGAACCACTTTCCCGGACTCGGCAACGTCGCGACGCTGACGATCGGCCTGGGCATCGCCGCGGTCGTCTGTGCGTTCGTCGGCTTCACCATCGAACGCGTCGCATACCGGCCGCTGCGCCGCGCCCCGCGTCTCGCCCCGCTGATCACCGCGATCGGCGTGTCGATCCTGCTGCAGACCGCTGCGATGATCATCTGGTCGCGCAACCCGCTGCCGTTCCCGCAGTTGCTGCCGACCGACCCGATCAACGTGATCAAGGCCACCGACACGACTCCCGGCGCCGTGATCTCGGTGACTGAAATCGTGATCATCGCGGTCGCGTTCATCGTGATGGGCGGCCTGCTGCTGCTCGTGCACAAGACCAAGCTCGGCCGCGCGATGCGCGCGATCGCCGAAAGCCCGAATACGGCGAGCCTGATGGGCGTGAACCCGAACTTCGTGATCTCCGCGACGTTCATGATCGGCTCCGCGCTCGCCGCGCTGGCCGGCGTGATGATCGCGTCCGAATACGGCAACGTGCACTTCTACATGGGCTTCATCCCCGGCATGAAGGCGTTCACCGCGGCGGTGCTCGGCGGGATCGGCAACCTCGGCGGCGCGATGGTCGGCGGCGTGCTGCTCGGCCTGATCGAGCAGCTCGGGGCCGGCTACATCGGCAACCTCACGGGCGGCGTATTCGGCAGTAACTACCAGGACGTGTTCGCCTTCGTCGTGCTGATCATCGTGCTGGTGTTCCGTCCGTCGGGCCTGCTGGGCGAACGGGTCGCGGATCGCGCGTAACGGAAGGGGAGCAAACAACATGACATCCATTCAACCGATCGAATCGTCGACGTCGCTGGTCGAAGAGCGCAATACCGCCAAGACCGTCGTCATCGGCATCCTGACCGCCGCGTTCGTGATCGCCGCGCCGATCATCATCGGCTCGGCCGGCGGCAACTACTGGGTCCGCGTGCTCGACTTCGCGATGCTGTACGTGATGCTCGCGCTGGGCCTGAACGTGGTGGTCGGCTTCGCCGGCCTGCTCGACCTCGGCTACATCGCGTTCTACGCGGTGGGCGCCTACACGGCGGCGCTCCTGAGCTCGCCGCACCTGACCTCGCAGTTCGAGTGGATCGCGGCGCTCGCGCCGAACGGGCTGCACGTGCCGTTTCTGCTGATCGTGCCGATCGCGATGGCGCTGGCGGCGACCTTCGGGATCCTGCTCGGCGCGCCGACGCTGCGCCTGCGCGGCGACTACCTGGCGATCGTCACGCTCGGCTTCGGTGAAATCGTCCGGATCTTCATGAACAACCTCGACCGTCCGGTGAACATCACCAACGGCCCGAAGGGGATCACGGGCATCGATCCGGTGCACGTCGGCGGCTTCAACCTGTCGCAGACGCATACGCTGTTCGGCTTCCAGCTGCCGTCGGTGTACATGTACTACTACCTGTTCGTGCTCTGCTCGCTGCTGGTGATCTGGGTGTGTACGCGTCTGCAGCACTCGCGTATCGGCCGCGCGTGGGCTGCGATCCGCGAGGACGAGATCGCCGCGAAGGCGATGGGCATCAACACCCGTAACGTGAAGCTGCTCGCGTTCGCGATGGGCGCGTCGTTCGGTGGCCTGTCGGGCTCGATGTTCGGCGCGTTCCAGGGCTTCGTGTCGCCCGAGTCGTTCACGTTCTGGGAATCGATCGTCGTGCTCGCCTGCGTGGTGCTCGGCGGCATGGGCCACATCCCGGGCGTGATCCTGGGCGCGGTGCTGCTCGCGATCTTCCCGGAATTCCTGCGCTCGACGATGAGCCCGCTGCAGCACGCGCTGTTCGGTCATGACATCGTCGACACCGAAGTGATCCGTCAGGCGCTGTACGGCCTCGCGATGGTGATCATCATGCTGTACCGCTCGGAAGGCCTGTGGCCCGCGCCGAAGCATGAGGACAAGATCGCGAAACTGGCGAAGCGCAACAGCAAGAAGCCGGTGCGCGCTTAACCTACGGACAAGGGGATACACACATGAGCGACAAGCAAATCCGACTGTCCGTCTCGGGCGTGAACAAGCGCTTCGGCGGGCTGCAGGCGCTGTCCGACGTCGGCCTGCAGATCCGCGAAGGCGAGATCTACGGTCTGATCGGCCCGAACGGCGCCGGCAAGACGACGTTCTTCAACGTGATCACGGGCCTCTATACGCCCGACTCCGGCGACTTCAAGCTGGACGGCACGAACTACACGCCGACGGCCGTGCACCAGGTGGCCAAGGCCGGCATCGCGCGCACGTTCCAGAACATCCGCCTGTTCGGCGGGATGACGGCGCTCGAGAACGTGATGGTGGGCCGCCACGTGCGCACCAAGCACGGGCTGCTCGGCGCGGTGTTCCAGACGCCGGCCGAACGCCAGGAAGAGCGCGAGATCAAGGAGCGCGCGATCGAGCTGCTCGAATACGTCGGCGTGCTGCAGTACGCCGACTACACGTCGCGGAACCTGTCGTACGGTCACCAGCGCCGGCTGGAAATCGCCCGGGCCCTCGCGACCGACCCGAAGCTGCTCGCGCTCGACGAGCCGGCAGCCGGGATGAACGCGACCGAGAAGGTCGAACTCACGCGCCTGCTCGACAAGATCCGCTCGGACGGCCGCACGATTCTCCTGATTGAGCACGACGTGAAGCTCGTGATGGGGCTGTGCAACCGGATGACGGTGCTCGATTACGGCAAGGTGATCGCCGAAGGTCTGCCGCAGGACGTGCAGAAGAATCCGAAGGTGATTGAGGCATATCTCGGCGCAGGGGTGCACTGATGGCAGCGGCAATGTTGAAAATCAAGGGCTTGCAGGTCAACTACGGCGGCATCCAGGCCGTCAAGGGCGTTGACATGGAAGTCCGTCAGGGCGAGCTCGTGACGCTGATCGGTGCGAACGGCGCCGGCAAGACCACGACGATGAAGGCGATCACCGGGCTGAAGCCGTATTCGGCCGGCGACATCGAGTACGAAGGCAAGTCGATCAAGGGCATCCCGTCGCACGAGCTGCTCAAGCGCGGCCTCGCGATGGTGCCGGAAGGCCGCGGGATCTTCGCGCGCATGTCGATCATCGAGAACATGCAGATGGGCGCGTACCTGCGCAACGACAACGAGCAGATCAAGAAGGACGTCGACCGGATGTTCGGCTTCTTCCCGCGCCTGAAGGAACGGGCGACGCAGCTCGCGGGCACGCTGTCGGGCGGCGAGCAGCAGATGCTGGCGATGTCGCGCGCGATCCTGTCCAAGCCGAAGCTGCTGCTGCTCGACGAGCCGTCGATGGGGCTGTCGCCGATCATGGTCGAGAAGATCTTCGAAGTGGTTCGGGAGATCTCGAAGGAGGGCATCACGGTGCTGCTGGTCGAGCAGAACGCACGCCTCGCGCTGCAGGCGGCCGACCGCGGCTACGTGATGGATTCGGGCACGGTCACGATGGAAGGCGACGCGAAGCAGATGCTCGACGATCCGAAGGTGCGCGCCGCGTATCTGGGCGAGTAAGCGATGGACTGAGCGGGCCCGGTTGCGCAGGTCGCATCCGGGCTGTCGAAAAGCCGTCACGGCAGAAACCGTGACGGCTTTTTTTCGTCTTGGTCGATCGCGTCGAACTCTGCGTGCAAACGCCACTCCATTCGACTGTCGGGTCGTGCACGCGGCCGGCCGTCGGCAAACCGACACACGGGCCGCGTAGCATCGATGACCCATCGGGACACGGAGAACGCGCATGAGTCTGGACTACGGTTTCGTGAAGGCGAAGGTGACGTCGGTGGCGAGGCTGAAGGGCTCGCCGCACGGCCGCGAGATCCAGTATCACGTTCACCTGACGCTGGCGTTGCCGGCGGGCGACTGGGACGTCGCGATCAACGTCGGCACCAGCGACGCGGACGATTTGCTGAACTACAAGCTCGTCTACGATTTCCACCATCCGGTCACGGCGACGCTCGCCGCCGCGGCCGAGGGCTATACCGATCTGACGGGGCAGGCCGCGCTGCCCGCGCTCGACTACCTGCGCAGCGACATCCTGAACGAGACGGGCGCGTGGCGCGCGAGCGCGGTGATGGACGGCACCGAGCATCCGGAGCCGATCCCGTCGCTGCTGCGGCTCGTGAACGCCGCGCAGTCGCAGGGCCTCGACGTCGTCGTGTTCGGCCGCACCTATGCGCAAGGCAATGGCATCCACGACACGCACATGAACCAGGGCTCGACGGGCCCGAACTACCTGCATCGCGCGGGTGACGACCACAACGACCACAACGACGTCTGGCAGGACGGCGCGCTGCTCGTGCGCGTGAGCGACACGCAATGGGCCGCGTATTTCGCGGCGTTCGAGCAGCAGGCCG
This sequence comes from Burkholderia sp. E168m22, assembly GCF_001319805.1. NCBI lineage: Bacteria > Pseudomonadati > Pseudomonadota > Betaproteobacteria > Burkholderiales > Burkholderiaceae > Burkholderia > Burkholderia sp. E168m22. The sequence goes on along the minus strand of NZ_BBSK01000035.1, from coordinate 104,350 downwards.
TGCCGACCGACGCGCTCGGCAATCCGCTGCCGGGCGCGGGGCCGATCACGCGCTGAGCCGCTACTGCTACGAGCGGCCGTGTTACGCGGCCGACAGCGTCTTGCCGAACGAGATGCGTTCCTCGACGCGATAGCCGAGCGCGGCATAGAAGCGGCATGCGTCGTCGTTGCCGGGCAGCACCTGCAGGTTGATCTTCGGGCAGCCGCGTGCGGCGAGCGCGCGTTCCGCATGCGCGATGAGTGCACGGCCGATGCCGAGCCGGCGCGCGTCGTTCGCGACGCCGAACGAGTAGAGCCAGCCGCGATGTCCGTCGAAACCGGCCATCAGCGTGCCGACGACGCGCGCGCCGCTGGTCGCGACGAAGAACAGTTCCGGCTGCGTCGCGAGCTTCAGCTCGATCGATCGCAGCGGATCGCGGTGCGGCGGCGCACCGGCTTCGTCGTACTGCGGGAACGCGTCGCGCCATACCGCGAGCACGGCATCGGTGTCGGCGCGTTCGAACGGGCGGATAGCGACAGCATCGGCGGCGGCATCCATCGCGACGGTCTCCTTACAGCGTGTCGAGGATCGACCGCAGCATCGCCATCATCTGGTCGATTTCTTCGGTCGTCACGTTCAGGGCAGGCATGAAGCGCAGCAGGTTCGGCCGTGCGGCGTTCAGCAGCAGGCCGTCGGGCTGCATGTCGCGCGCCTTCTCGACGATCTGCGGGCCGATGTCCTTGCCGAGCAGCAGCGCGCGCAGCAGGCCTTCGCCGCGTTCGCCCTCGAAGCCGCGCTCCTCCGACAGTTCGAGCAGCTTGCGCTTCAGATACTCGCTGCGCGCACGCACGCCTTCGAGGAAGCCGGGTGCGACGAGCTGCGAGATCACCGAATAGCCGACCGCCGTCATCAGCGGGTTGCCGTTGTACGTACCGCCCTGGTCGCCGGCCTCGAACACCGCGACGTCGGCTTTCGACAGCAGCGCGCCGAGCGGTGCGCCGCCGCCGATGCCCTTCGCGAGCGTCATGACGTCCGGCTCGATGCCGGACAGCTCGTACGCGAACAGCTTGCCCGCGCGGCCGCAACCGCTTTGCACTTCGTCGACGATCAGCAGCAGGTTGTGCTGCTTCGTCAGCGCGCGCAGCGCCTGCATGAATTCACGCGTGGCCGGGATCACGCCGCCTTCGCCCTGGATCGGCTCGAGCATCACCGCGACGGTCTTGTCGGTGATCAGCTTCTCGACCGACTCGATGTTGTTCAGCTCGGCCTTCGGGAAGCCCGGCACCTGCGGCGCGTAGATCGTGTCCCAGCCCGGCTTGCCGCTGGCCGACATCGTCGCGAGCGTGCGGCCGTGGAAGCTGTGGTCGAACGTGATGATCTCGTATGCGCCGTTCTTGTACTTGCGGCCCCACTTGCGCGCGAGCTTGATCGCGCCTTCGTTCGCCTCGGCGCCGCTGTTCGTGAAGAACACCTTGTCGAACACGCTGTGCTGCGTGAGCAGACCCGCGAGCTTCGCCATCGGTTCGTTGTAGAACGCTGGCGACGGGTTCAGCAGCTTTTCGGCCTGCGTCTTCAGCGCCTCGACGATACCGTCGTTGCAGTGGCCCAGGCTGTTGACGGCCCAGCCCTGGATGAAGTCCAGATAGCGCTTGCCCGTGTGATCGTAGAGCCACGAACCCTTGCCGTGCGTAAACACGATGTCGGGGCGGTTCGTGATGTACATCAGCGAGTCGATCGGATAATCGTTCAGGGGCATGGCAGCAGACTCCAGCGGGCGTTGAAAGGGAAACGGGCAATAAAAAAGCCACGGAAGGCCGTGGCTGGTGGGTCGAACAGCTTGTGCGTAACCGGTGAAGCGGAGGAGGGTTACGCGCGAGTCCGTGACGAGCCGGCGGCATCCGGGCGGAGCGGCGAGCGGCGACGTCGGAAAGCGGACAGGAAGCGGTTCATGTGCGCAAGCATAAGGCATCCCGCGCCCCACTGTAAACCGCCGCGATGCCACGGATGTGACACGGCGGCGCGCAGCGGGGGCGCGCCGCGCCCGGTGCTCAGACCGGATGCGCGAGATCGGCGGCGCTCGTGAACGAGTCCGCGTAGAACTCGTCGGCCGGCAGCGCGTGGTGCTGCGTGAAGTCGCGCTGCGCGGATTCGACCATCACCGGCGCGCCGCACGCGTACACCTGGTGGCCCGACAGATCGGGCAGATCCTCGATCACCGCGCGATGGACGAAGCCGGTGCGGCCCGTCCACTGGTCGGCGTCGTCCGGCTCGGAGAGCACCGGTACGTACTTGAAGTTCGGGATCTCGCGCGCCCACTGCTCGGCGAGTTCGGCGAGGTAGATGTCCTTCTTGCGGCGCGCGCCCCAGTAGAGCGTCATCGGGCGGGTGATGCCCGAATGCTTCACGTGCTCGATGATCGCCTTGATCGGCGCGAAGCCGGTGCCCGACGCGAGCAGCACGATCGGCTTGTCGGAATCCTCGCGCAGGAAGAACGTGCCGAGCGGGCCTTCGAAGCGCAGGATGTCGCGCTCCTTCATCGCACCGAACACGTGGTCGGTGAACTTGCCGCCCGGCATGTGGCGGATGTGCAGTTCGATCGGGCCTTCCTCGTGCGGCGCGTTCGCCATCGAGTAGCTGCGGCGCGAGCCGTCCTTCAGGATGAATTCGACGTACTGGCCCGCGAGGTACTGCAGGCGCTCGTTCGCGGGCAACTGCAGCTTCACGACCATCACGTCGTCGGCCTTGCGTTCGAGCGCGGCGATCCGGCACGGCAGCTTCTTCACCTGCACGCCGTCGACGCCGGCGATCTCGCGCACGTCGATCTCGAGGTCGCATTGCGCCTTCGAGCAGCACAGCAGCGCGAGGCCGCGCGTGCGTTCGTCGTTGGACAGCGCCGACGCGGCATGCGGGCCCTGTTCGATCTGGCCCGATACGATCTGGCCCTTGCACGAGCCGCACGCGCCGTTCTTGCAGCCGTACGGCAGATGGACGTTCTGGCGCAGCGCGGCCGCCAGCACGGTTTCGTCCGACTCGACCTGGAATTGCCGGCCGCTTTGCTTGAGAGTGACGTTGAATGCCATAGAACCAAACTAGAACAAAATGGGGGGACCGTGCATGTCGCGCACGGCAGCTACAATGCAAAGCCGTTGCGCGTCGCGCAACGGCGGCTACTGATTTCGCAACCAACATGATCGCGACACGAATCCTGCGCCGGCCGCGCGTACTGATCGTCGGCTGCGGCGACGTCGGCATGCGCTGCGTCGCGCAATGGCGTAACGCGCGCCCCGACCTGCGTATCCTCGCGCTGACGAGCCATCCGGCTCGCCGCGACGAACTGCGCGCCGCGGGCGCGACGCCGATCGTCGGCGACCTCGATCGCCGGGCGGCGCTCGGCCGTCTCGCGGGCCTCGCCCGCACGATCCTGCATCTCGCGCCGCCGCCATCCGACGGCCGTGACGACCGGCGCACGCGTGCGCTGATCGCCGCAACGTCCATGCCCGCGCGTCGGCCGGCGGCACCGCCGGCCCCGGCGGTCGGCCGGCTCCGAACGCTGCGCACCGCGGCGCGACAGGCCGGCGCGCCCGTTCGGGCAGCGCGTATTGTACCCGAGGGCCTTCGCGCGCCGACGCTCGTCTATGCCAGTACGACGGGCGTCTACGGCGACTGCGGCGGCGCGCGCATCGACGAAACGCACCCGCTGCGCCCCGCGAATCCGCGCGCGTTCCGGCGCGTGTCGGCCGAGCGGCAACTGCGTGCGGCGACGGTGCGCGGCGTGCTGTCCGCACGCATCGTGCGCATCCCCGGCATCTACGCGGCGAACCGCCTGCCGGTCGCGCGGCTCGAGCGCGGCACGCCGGCGCTCGAGCCGGCCGACGACGTCTACACGAACCACATCCATGCGGACGATCTCGCGGCGATCCTGCGCCGGGCGGCCGAGCAGGGCAAGCCGGCGCGCGTCGTGCACGCGTCGGACGACACCGAATGGCGGATGGGAGAGTATTTCGACCGGGTCGCGCAGGTGCTCGGCCTGCCGAAGCCGCCGCGCGTGAGCCGCGCGGACGCCGAGCGCCTGCTCGAGCCGACGCTGCTGTCGTTCATGCGCGAGTCGCGGCGCCTGTCCAACACACGGCTCAAGGCCGAATTGTGCGTGACGTTGCGCTATCCGACCGTAGACGATTTCCTTCAAACGCTCGCGCCGGCCAGCGCGTCAGGTGAGCGCCGGTAACGCCTCGATCAGCAGGAAGCACAGCAGCGCACCGATCAGCGCGCCGATCAGGTTCGGATGATATTTGTGCTTCAGATGCATCGTGGCCAGCAGGCCTCCGATCACGATGACACCGATGACCGCGAACGCGATCATCACCGACGACAGTTCGAAAGAATGGTTGATGTTCATGATGCCTCCCCCTGCATCGCTGCTCTTGCAGCTTGTGATTTCAGTATAGCGGGGGAACCTGCGGCCGAGACGCGGCCAGGCACCGAACGGTCGTGCGGATTTTCCCTTACAGGGTTTTGACGGAATTGCGCAGCGCGGCAAGGTCGGCTTCGTCGAGCCATCGCCATGCGCCGGGCGCGAGGTCGGCCGGCAGCGCGAACCCGCCGATGCTTTCGCGGTGCAGCAATTCGACGCGGTTACTCGCCGCGGCGACCATCCGCTTGACCTGGTGGTACTTGCCTTCGAGCACGGTCAGCGCGAGTGCATGCGTGTCGCGGGCGTCGGCGGCGACGGCCGCGATCGGCTTCGGTTCGCCATGCAGTTGCACGCCGGTGCGCAGCGCGTGCAGTTGCGTGTCGTCGAGCGGGTGGCGCACGGTCGCGACGTAGGTCTTCGGCACCTTGCGCTTCGGCGACGTGTACGCGTGCACGAACTGGCCGTCGTCGGACAGCAGCAGCAGGCCGGTCGTGTCCTGGTCGAGCCGGCCCACGCATTGCACGCCGCGCGCGACGAGCGGCGCGGGCAGCAGGCTGAACACGCTCGCATGGTGCTGCGGATCGCGCGAACACTCGTAGCCCGCCGGCTTGTTGAGTGCGAGGTACGCGCGTGCATGGAACGGCCACGCCGTATCGTCGACCGAGAACACGAGGCCGTCGGTGTCGAAGGTGGCGTCCGGGTCGGTCGCGGCGGCGCCCGCGACGGCGACGCGGCCCGCTTCGATCAGACCGCGGCACTGGCGGCGCGAGCCGAAGCCCTGGGTGTAGAGAATGCTTTCGAGATCCATAGCGCGCGCATTCTATCAAGCACCGGCGCATGGGCGGCATGAACGCGCCCGCGCTGGTAAGCTGCCGGGACGCCGCGCAGCGCGCGGCACCCGTTCATTCTTCACGGAAAGTCCATGCCTTTCGATTCATTCCCGTTCGGCCGCCACGCTGCCGCCGTCATCGCGGCCGCGACCGTTTCGTCGGCCGCGTTCGCGCATGCGCATCTCGCGAAGAGCGACCCGGCGGCGGGCGCGGCGCTGGCCGCCGCACCGGCGGCCGTCACGATCGACTTCACCGAGCCGCTGGAGCCGGCATTCAGCTCGATCGTCGTCGTCGACGGCGACGGCAAGACGGTGTCGAACGACCGCGCGCGCATCGACGCGTCGAACCGCAAGCGGATGACGGTGCCGCTCACGGCGCTCGGCACCGGCGCGTATACGGTGAAGTGGGTGGCCGTCGCGACCGACGGGCATCGCACGCAGGGCGCGTACGGCTTCAGCGTGAAGTGACGCAACGGCGGCGGCAGGCCCGTGCCAGGGTTGCCGCCCGCCTTTATCCGACAGGAGGCTCCCGCATGAATCCGACGACGCTCGACGCACTCGCGGATTTCCCTCGTCAGCTCGAAGCGCATTTCGCGGCCGTGCCCGACGGCTATGCGCGCTGGACACCCGACGACTGGGCCGGCATGCCGAGCGAGCATTTCTCGCCGCTCGGGCAGCTCTGCCATGTGCGCGACATCGAGATCGACGGCTATCACGTGCGGCTGCGGCGCATGCTCGACGAAGACCACCCGCTGCTCGTGTCGATCGACGGCGACGCGCTCGCGATCGAGCGGCGCTACGACGACGCGTATGCGTCCGACGTGCTTGCGGCGATCCGCGACGCACGACGCGAAACGCTGGAATGGCTGTCGCGCCTCACGCCCGCACAGTTCGAGCGTACCGGCGAGTTCGACGGCTACGGTTCGCTGACCGTGCGCGGGCTCGTCCATTACCTGTGCAGCCACGACCAGCAGCATCTGGCCGGCATGCAGTGGCTGCTCGGCAAGATCGACGCGGCGCTGTACGCGCGCTGACCTGGCCCGCGGCCGCGCTCGGCTTCAGAATCCGGTGTCGCCGTCGGTGCGGCAGACCACCTTGTGCCGCTTTGATTGGATCGGTTTTCTGGATAATCCATCCAGCCGCGGCCGGCTGACCGGCGCGTCGCGCATGCCTACACTCCTAGCTTCGTTCAACGAAAAAAGGAGTCAACCGTGGCAACTCATACGCTCGCAGACAAGGTCGTCCTGATCGCAGGCGGCGCAAAGAACCTCGGCGGCCTGATCGCCCGGGACCTGGCGGGCCACGGCGCGAAGGCGGTGGCGATTCACTACAACAGCGCGGCGTCGCAGGCGCAGGCCGAGGAGACGGCTGCCGCGGTGCGCGCGGCCGGCGCGGAGGCCGCGACGTTCCAGGCGGACCTGACGACGGCCGCCGCGGTCGAGAGGCTGTTCGACGACGCGAAGCAGCGCTTCGGCAAGATCGACATCGCGATCAACACGGTCGGCAAGGTGCTGAAGAAGCCGTTCACCGAGATCAGCGAGGCCGAATACGACGAGATGTTCGCGGTCAACAGCAAGTCGGCGTTCTTCTTCATCAAGGAAGCCGGCCGGCATCTCGAGGATCACGGCAAGCTCGTCACGCTCGTGACGTCGCTGCTCGGCGCGTTCACGCCGTTCTACGCGGCGTACGAGGGATCGAAGGCGCCGGTCGAGCACTTCACGCGCGCGGCGTCGAAGGAGTACGGCGCCCGCGGGATCTCGGTGACGGCCGTCGGGCCGGGCCCGATGGACACGCCGTTCTTCTATCCGGCCGAAGGCGCCGATGCGGTCGCGTATCACAAGACGGCCGCCGCGCTGTCGCCGTTCAGCAAGACGGGGCTGACCGACATCGAGGACGTCGTGCCGTTCATCCGCCATCTGGTGACCGACGGCTGGTGGATCACCGGCCAGACGATCCTGATCAACGGCGGCTATACGACCAAGTAACCGGGGCGCTTGCCGGCCGCGCGGCGCACCGCACTGGCGCGTTTGCGTGGACAATGGACGGGCGCGCGACCACGAGGCCGCGCGCCCGTTTTCTCTGTGCCGCCGAAGCCGGCCGCGATGCGCGGCGGCCGGCGGCGACCGTCGTTCGAACCCGGGTTTCCCGCCGATGGACAAGCTGGATCAGGTCAGGATCTTCCTGCAGGTTGCCGAGATGGGCAGCTTCATCAAGGCCGCGCATGCGCTCGACGTGCCGCGCGCGACCGTGTCGGCGGCCGTCCAGCAGCTCGAGACGGCGCTCGGCACGCGTCTGTTGCACCGCACGACCCGCCAGGTGCAGCTGACCGCCGACGGCGCGCTGCTGCTCGAGCGCGGCCGGCGCCTGCTCGCGGAGGCCGACGAACTCGACCGCCTGTTTCGGCGCCGCGACCGTGACGTGGTCGGGCGGCTGAACGTCGACGTGCCGAGCCGGATCGCGCGCCGCGTCGTGGCGCCCGCGCTGCCGTCGCTGTTTCGCCGCCACCCGAAGCTGCAACTGTCGCTCGGCTCGACGGACCGCTCGATCGACCTCGTGCAGGAGGGCGTCGATTGCGCGATCCGCGTTGGGCGGCTCGCGGACAGCAGCCTCGTCGTGCGGCCGCTCGGGCAGTTCACGCTGATCAACTGCGCGAGCCCCGACTATCTGCGCGAGTGCGGCGTACCCGAGCATCCGGACGCGCTCGCGCACGGGCACTGGGCGATCGGCTATGCGTCGCCGACGACCGGGCGCGAGCTCGGCTGGGAATACTGCGCGGACGGGCAGCGGCACACGCTGACACTGCCGAGCCGCGTGATCGTCAACAACGCCGAAACCTATATCGCCGGCTGCATCGCCGGAATGGGCTTGATCCAGATTCCGCGCTTCGACGTCGAGCATCTGCTCGCAAGCGGCGCGCTCGTCGACGTGATGCCCGGCCACCGCGCCGAGCCGATGGACGTATCGGCCGTGTATCCGCACCGCCGGCATCGCTCGCGCCGGCTCAACGCGTTCATCGAGTGGTTCGGCGCGTTGATGGCGGATGCGTTGAACGACGCGGGCGCGCGCGGCAGCGGCGACTGACGGCGGCATCGTGCCGGTATCCAGTGGGCAGGCCTGCTGCTCGCCGGCCGATCGGCTCCGGTGCGAGGCGGCCCGTGCGACGAGCGCACAGCGCGTGTTCAGGCGGCGAACTGCCGCGTGCGCCCGGTGGCCCGCACCGCGTCGATCAGCGCGGCGCCGGCGCCTGAGGGTTTCGACGCGAATGCGTAAAAGCGTGCGGCCGGCAGCGCCGGCAGGCCGTCGTGCGGCCCGCATTCCCGCAAGCCGTCGCGCAATTGGCTGCGTGCGAGTGCCGTGACCGCGAAGCCGGCGAGCGCGGCCGACATGCAGCCGGCCATGCTCGCGCTTTCGAACAGCACGCGAAACGGCCGCAGCGCCGCGGCGAGCGCGGACACCGCGGCTTCCCGGTACACGCACGGTTCCGGAAACAGCGCGAGCGGCACGCCTTCCTCGGCGTCGAGCGCCGTATCGGCCGCGAAGGCCCAGACGAGCGGCTCTTCCCACAGCAGTTCGCCAGGCGTGTCGACCTGTCGGCATTGCTTGCCGAACACGACGTCGAGCCGGCCGAACGTCTGCTCCCGCAGCAGCGATGCGGTGATGCCGACCTTCAGTTCGATCGATGCGCGCGGATGGCGGTCGCGGAAGGTGCGCAGCACCTGCGGCAGCCACGTGCCCGCGAAATCCTCCGACGCGCCGATCCGCAGCGGCCCGTGCGCCGGCGCGCCGCGCAGCCGTGCCCGCACCTCGCGTTCCATGTCGACGATGTTGCGCGCGTACGCGTACAGCGTGTCGCCGGCCGGCGTGAGCGCGATCCGGCGGGTGGTGCGCGCCAGCAGCACGGTGCCGGCCGCCTGTTCGAGCCGCTTGATGTGGCCGCTCACCGCGGACGGCGTCAGCGCGAGGCGTTCCGCGGCCGGCGCGAACCCGCGGCGGTCGACGACCTCGAGAAAGGTGCGCAGCAGCGCGATGTCGAGCGTGGTCGACGCGGGGTCGGTCGGCGGTTGCATGGATCGATTCAACGCAAGAATTGAAGAATGAATCATGATACTCCGTGAATTGTGATGAAAGACCGACCTACCATCGTAGGTTCACGGTGACTTCACGGAGTACACGATGACGACCTATGCGCATGCGACGACCGCGTCGCTCGACATTGCCTATCTCGAATGGAATCCGCGCGGCGAACGCGTGGCCGTGCTGCTGCACGGCTGGCCGGACAGCCCGGTCGGCTGGGAGGCGGTGGCATCGGCGCTCGCCGCACGCGGCTACCGCGTGCTCGCCCCTGCGTTGCGCGGCTTCGCGCCGACGCGCTTTCGTGACGCGTCCGTGCCGCGCAGCGGCCAGCTCGCCGCGCTCGGGCGCGACCTGCTCGAATTCGTCGATGTGCTCGGTATCGAGCGGCCCGTGCTGGTCGGACACGACTGGGGCGCCCGCGCGGCCGCGAACGCATGCGGGCTACGCGACGGTGTTGCCTCGCAGCTCGTGATGCTGTCGGTCGGCTACGGCACCAACGATCCCGCCCAGCCGCTGTCGCTGCAGCAGGCGCGCAACTACTGGTATCACTGGTTCATGGCGACGCCGCGCGGCGAGCAGGCGCTGCGCGACGACCGCCGCGCGTTCGCGCGCCTGATGTGGGATACGTGGTCGCCGCCGGGCTGGTATCGCGACAGCGATTTCGACGCGGCGGCCGCCGCGTTCGACGGACCCGACTGGATCGACGTCGTGCTGCATTCGTACCGGCAGCGCTGGGGCTTCGCGCCAGGCACGCCGGCTTATGCCGACGACGACGCGCGGCTGAACCCGGCGCCCGTGCTGACGGTACCGACGCTCGTGCTGCACGGCGGCGCGGACACCTGCAATCATCCGGACAGCTCGGTCGGGCGCGAGCGGTTCTTCGCCGGGCGCTACGAGCGGCAGGTGCTCGACGGCATCGGGCACTTCCCGCAGCGCGAATCCGCGACGGCGGTCGCTGACGCGATTCTCGGCTTCTGCGAGCGGGATTGACGCGCGCCGGCCGGCCCGGCGCGCGAAGAAATCAGCCGTCGACACGCGGCGCGAGCAGATCGGCGAGCCCGATGTTCCGGAACATCTCGCGGCGGATGCGATCGCCGACACGGAACACTTCCTCGGCGCCGTCCTGCGACGGGTCGACGAACACGCGGTAGGGGCGCTTGCCGGCCGGCGCCGCGACGAGCTCGGCAATCGCCGTGGCGACGGCGCCGGCGTCGGCGTCCGCCGGTTCGAGCGCGGCGAGGCCCGTCAACGCCTGATCGGCGACGCCCGCGTACGGCCCGCTGTCGTACGCAGCCTGCACGGCGGTATCGGCCGGCTTGCCCGCATGGAGGAAGTGATTCGTGCCTCGGGTGAACGCGCCCGGCACGACGATCGACGTTTCGATGCCCCAGCGGGCGAGTTCGGCGGCGTAGGACACCGCGAGCGAGTCCATCGCGGCTTTCGCGGCGAAGTAGGGGGCGAGGAACGGCGGGGTGCCGCCGCGCGCCGACGAGGACGACACCCACACGAGCAGGCCGCGGCCCTGGCGGCGCAGGTGCGGCAGCGCCGCGCGGTTCACGCGCTGGGTCGACACGACGTTGACGTCGTAGAGCTGCGCAAGCTGCTCCGGCGTGAAGGCTTCGGCCGGCCCGAACACCATGTGGCCGGCGTTGTGGACGACGACGTCCAGACGGCCGTTGTCGGTGATCACGCGCTCGATGGCGGCGTCGACCGATGCGTCGTCGCCGACGTCGAGTTCGAGGCTGCGCAGGTCGACGCCGTGTTCCTGCGCATAGGCCGCGACGGCGGCGGCGCGCGGCGCGTTGCGCCCGGCGCGCTCGCGCATCGATGCATAGACCGTGTGACCGGCGCGCGCGAGCGCCTGGACCGTCAGCAAGCCGAAGCCGCTGGACGCGCCGGTGACGAGGACGACTTCCTTCATGAGCGATCTCCTGGCAGAAAGATGAGGTGGCGGCGAGGGGGCGTCAGCACATGCCGCCGTTGGCGCGCAGGATCTGGCCGTTGATCCACGCGCCGTTCGGGCCGGCGAGGAACGCGACGACGCGCGCGATGTCGTCGGGCTGGCCGAGCCGCTCGAGCGGGTTCAGCTTCGCGAGCCGCTCGACGAGTTCCGGGCTCTTGCCCTGCAGGAACAGCTCGGTCGCGACCGGCCCGGGCGCGACGGCATTCACGCGGATGCCGCGCCCGCGCATTTCCTGCGCAAGCACCTGCGTGAGGCTTTCGACCGCCGCCTTGCTGGCGACGTACACGCCGTAAGTCGGCATGCGCATGCCGATCACGCTGGTCGACAGGTTGATGATGCATCCGCCGTCGCGCACCCGCCTGGCCGCTTCGCGGCAGACGTTGAAGGTGCCTTTCACGTTGATGGCGAGCGTTTCGTCGAACAGCGCATCGTCGCAGTCGGCGATGGTCGCGAGCTTCATCACGCCCGCGGAATTGACCACCACATCCAGACCGCCGAATGCGTGTTGCGCGGCGTCGAACAGCGCGGCCACGGCCGCCGGGTCGGCGACGTTCGCCTGCACCGCGATCGCATGGCCGCCGTCGGCGACGATCGCGTCGACCACTTCGCGGGCCGGGCCGGCGCTCCCGGCATAGTTGACGACGACCCGGAAGCCGTCCCGGGCGAGTTGGCGGGCGATTTCCGCGCCGATGCCGCGCGACGAACCCGTGACGACGGCGACCTGTTCCGATGTGCTCATGTCCTGCTCCTGATGACTGGATGAATGCCGTTCGATCCGGCGACAGGACAACTGTAGGCTTCCGCGATCAATAAAAATAATGAATAATGATCAGTCGATGAATGACTGAAAGTATGTCTCATGGGATTCGACAGCAGGCTGCTCAGCGGTATCGGTGTGCTCTCCGCGGTGATAGAGGCCGGCACCTTCGCGCGGGCGGGCGAGGCGATGGGGCTGACTCAACCGGCGGTGAGCCGCGCCGTTGCCCGGCTGGAAGAGCGGGTCGGCATCCGGATCTTCAACCGGACGGCCCGCGCGATCACGTTGACCGACGAAGGGCGACGCTTTTACGAGGCGGTCGCGCCGCTGCTGGCCGGCATCGAGGAGGCGGCGCTCGACGCCGGCCAGTCGAAGGCGCGCGTGAGGGGGCGGCTGCGGGTCAACGTGGACGGCACGTTCGGCCACTACGTGCTGGCGCCGCGGATGGCGGAATTTCTCGACCGCTTTCCCGATCTGTCGGTCGAGATCAGCGTGCGGGACCGGATGGGCGACCTCGTCGCCGACGGTTTCGACGTGGCCGTGCGCTTCGGTATCCCGGAGCCGTCGTCATATCGGGCGCGACTGCTGCTCGAGACGCGTGTGCTGACCTGCGCATCGGCGGCCTACGTCGCGCGTCATGGCGAACCGCGTCATCCGCGCGATCTCGCGGACGGGCATCGTTGCGTGCTGATCCGCGATCCGGTGACGGGGCGACCGTACGAATGGGAGTTTCATCGCGGCAAGGAAGTGGTGCCGGTCGACGTCGCCGGCAGGTTGACCGTCAACGATACGGGCGGGCTGCTCGGCGCTTGCCTGGGCGGTGTCGGCATCGCGCAACTGCTGGAGCTCTATGCGCGGGAGATCCTCGCCGACGGGCGGTTGGCGCAGTTGTTGCCCGAGTGGGCCGACGAGACTTTTCCGCTTTATGCGTATCACCACGCGTCGAATCTCGTTTCGGCCAAGGTTAGGGTGTTTCTCGACTTCGTCCGCGAGTTGATGGCCTGAGTCTGCCGAGCGAACGGCGGCCGTCGGGTCATTCGGTGCGATGCGGAATGTTGTCCGGGAACGGATAGGGCGCATGCGGGCCGGGCCAGTCGGGTACGGGCGGCGCGCTCAGCACGTCGCACCCGCCGAGCACGAGCGCCAGCACGCCGCGGCAGGTCCGGCATGCAATCGCGCGCATGGACATGGGCGGCCTCCATGGTCGGCATTCCCTGATGCTTGGACTACCGGAGCGGGCCACCTGTTGCGGCGAATGCGGGCGCAACAACAAAAAACCCGCGAAGCGGCGAGCTTGCGCGGGTTTCGACAGTGGCAGCGCTTTCGACAGTGGCAGCGCATAACGCTGCGAAATTCTGGTGCCCAGGGCCGGAATCGAACCGGCACGCCTTGCGGCGGGGGATTTTGAGTCCCCTGCGTCTACCAATTTCACCACCTGGGCTTGATCCTGGCCGCGCGCCCGATGCAGATTGTGCGCGGCGAAACGCGAATTATGGCGGAAAACCGGGCACCGGGCAAGCAGCCCGGCGACCGGCTGCTTCTGCTACTGGCTCAGGTACACGAACCGGCCCTGCTTCACGATCCCCATCACGCTCGCGCGCTGGTCGAGCCCCACGTGATCCTTGTCGCTGGTATTGACGACGCCGTTCGGCACGACGAGCTCGTGCGCGCGTTCGAGCTCGCGGCGCAGCGCCGCGCGGAACGCGGGCGTGCCGGGTTGCGCCGCTTTCAGCGCGCGGCCGACCGCATCGGCGAGGCGCGGGTACACGCCCGCCGCATCGCCCGCGAACTGCGTGACCGTGCCGGCGCCGTATTTCGCCTCGTACGCGTCGACGAACGCGAGCGCGGCCTGGCGGGCCGGGTGGTCGGCCGGCAGCGTGCGGGCGACGACCACCGGCTGGGTCGGAAACAGCGTCCCGTCCACGTCCTTGCCGCCGAGCTTGATGAATTCCGGCGTCGCGATCCCGTGCGTCTGGTAGATCGGGCCCTTGTAGCCGCGCTCGATCAGCGTGCGCTGCGGCAGCACGGTCGGCGTACCGGCGCCCGCGATCAGGATCGCGTCCGGCTTCGCCGCGATCAGTTTCAGCGCCTGGCCGGTGACGCTCGCGTCGGTGCGGTTGAAGCGCTCGGTCGCGATCACGCGGATCTTGCGCAGGTCCGCGAAGCGCGTGAATTCGTTGAGCCAGCTGTCGCCGTAGCTGTCCGCGAAGCCGATGAAGCCGACCGTCTTCACGCCGTGGTTGGCCATGTAGCGGGTCATCACGTCGGCCATCGCGCGGTCGCTCTGCGCCATCTTGAATGCCCAGGTCCGCGCGCCCTCCTGCGGCTCGACGATCGAGCCCGAGCCGACCAGCGTGATCATCGGCGTCTGCGCGGCCGCCACTGCGTCGAGCGCCGCGAGCGCGGCCGGCGTGATGTTCGGGCCGACCACGACGTCGACGTGATCCTCGTCGACCAGCTTGCGGATGTTGCGTACCGCCGCGCCCGGGTCGGACGCGTCGTCGAGCACCGTGACCTGCACGGGTTGCCCGGCGATCGTCTTCGGCCACATCAGGATCGCGTTCTTGCTCGTGATGCCGATCGCGGCGGCCGGGCCGGTCGACGACAGGTCGACGCCGACCTTCAGGTCGGCATGCGCGGCCGCGCAGGCCAGCACGAGGGCGGCGCCGGCGGCGCGGCGGGTGCGGCGCAACAGGGTGGGACGTCGCAACAGGGCGGGAAGCGTCATGCGGGAATCTCCATCTCCGTCGGGCAACGAAAAGGGGCGCAATGTGCGCCCCCGTGTTCATACCTGTCCGTCAAAGCTCGTACGATTCGGCTTCGCCCTTGAGCGCCTGCTCGATCAGCTTGCGGTTCAGCGTGGGCGACAGCAGTTCGACCAGCGTATACACATAGCTGCGCAGGTAGGCGCCCTGCTTGAGCGCGACGCGCGTCACGTTGCTGCCGAACAGGTGGCCGACCGGGATCAGCCGCAGGCCGCGATCGCGCTCGGGATTGAACGCAATGTCGGCCATGATGCCGACGCCGAGGCCGAGTTCGACATAGGTCTTGATCACGTCGGCGTCGATCGCCTCGAGCACGATGTCCGGCGACAGCCCGCGCAGCGCGAACGCATGGTTGATCTTCTTGCGGCCGGCGAACGCATCGTCGTAGGTGATCAGCGGGTATTGAGCGAGATCGTCGAGCGTGACCGGCTTGCGTTCGAGCAGCGGGTGGTCGGCCGGCACGACGGCCGCGTGATGCCACTGGAAGCAGGGCAGCGACACGAGCTCCTTGTAGTCGGAGATCGCCTCGGTCGCGATCGCGAGATCGGCCTGGTCGTGGATCACCATCTCGGCCACCTGCGTCGGACTGCCTTGCAGGATCGACAGGTGCACCTTCGGGAAGCGCTTCTTGAACTCGGCGATCGCGGCCGGCAGCGAGTAGCGGGCCTGCGTGTGGGTCGCCGCGATGGTCAGGTTGCCCTGGTCCTGCGCTGCATAATCCTTCCCGACCCTTTTAAGGCTTTCCACTTCCTGGAGAATCCGCTCGACCGACGCGAGGATGATCCGGCCCGGCTCGGTGAGTGAGCGCACGCGCTTGCCGTGCCGCGTGAAGATCTCGACGCCCAGCTCGTCCTCGAGCTCGATGATCGCCTTCGATACCCCCGGTTGCGACGTGTAGAGCGCCTTGGCGGCCTCGGTGAGGTTGAAATTCTGCCGGACGGCCTCGCGCACGAAGCGAAATTGGTGCAGGTTCATTTATAACCCTTCCGCATATCAACAGAATTTTTTAGTCGTTTGAAATATAAGGCGAGTTTATTACGATTCACCGGAGTTTTTCAAATATGGATATCTGTTTTCGTCATTAGCAATCCAGCCGGCAGCGGTTGGCGGCGGTGACGACGGAACGGAGATTCGGGCGCGACGTGGCTAGGACGTCGCGCAGTCACCACGAAAACCCTGGGGTCCCCGAATGTATCAGTACGACCAATACGACCAGACGATCGTCGACGAGCGAGTCGCGCAGTACCGCGATCAGGTGCGCCGCCGGCTGTCGGGCGAGTTGAGCGAAGACGAATTCCGTCCGCTGCGTCTGCAGAACGGCCTGTACATGCAGCGCCACGCGTACATGCACCGCATCGCGATTCCGTACGGCAACCTGCGCAGCGACCAGCTCCGGATGCTGGCGCGCATCGCCCGCGAACACGACCGCGGCTACGGCCATTTCTCGACCCGCTCGAACATCCAGTTCAACTGGATCGAGCTGGAAGACACACCCGAAATCCTCGCGAAGCTCGCGTCGGTGCAGATGCATGGCATCCAGACGTCGGGCAACTGCATCCGCAACATCACGGCCGACCAGTTCGCCGGCGTCGCGCAGGACGAGGAGATCGATCCGCGTCCGTGGGCCGAGATCCTGCGCCAGTGGTCGACGTTCCACCCCGAATTCGCGTGGCTGCCGCGCAAGTTCAAGATCGCGGTGTCGGGCTCGAAGCGTGACCGCGCGGCCGTGCAGATCCACGACCTCGGCGTGTACCTGAAGAAGAACGCGCAGGGCGAGGTGGTCGCGAGCATCCTCGCGGGCGGCGGCCTCGGCCGTACGCCGATCGTCGGCGCGGTGATCAAGGAAGACCTGCCGTGGCAGCACCTGCTCACGTACTGCGAAGCCGTGCTGCGCGTGTACAACCGTTACGGCCGCCGCGACAACCTGTACAAGGCGCGCATCAAGATCCTCGTGAAGGCGCTGTCGCCGGCGAAGTTCGCGCAGCAGGTCGAGGAAGAATGGCAGCACCTGAAGGACGGCCCGTCGACGCTCACGCAGGCCGAAATCGACCGCGTGTCGCAGTACTTCCAGCCGCCCGTCTACGAGAAGCTGGCCGACACCGACGCGTCGTTCGAACAGCACCTGCTCGAGAACAAGGCGTTCGCGCGCTGGGTCGAGCGTAACGTCGCGCCGCACAAGGTGCCGGGCTATGCGGCCGTCACGCTGTCGCTGAAGGACCACCGCGTGGCCCCGGGCGACGCGACCGACGCGCAGATGGATCTGGTCGCCGACTGGGCGGACGCGTATTCGTTGGGCGAGCTGCGCGTGTCGCACGAGCAGAACCTGATTCTCGCGAACGTGAAGAAGCGCGACCTGTTCGCGCTGTGGGAAAAGGCGAAGGCGGCCGGTTTCGCGACGCCGAACGTCGGCCTGCTGACCGACATCATCGCGTGCCCGGGCGGCGACTTCTGCTCGCTCGCGAACGCGAAGTCGATCCCGATCGCGCTGGCGATCCAGCAGCGTTTCGACGATCTGGACTACGTGTACGACCTCGGCGACCTGTCGCTGAACATTTCCGGTTGCATGAACTCGTGCGGTCACCACCACGTCGGCAACATCGGCATCTTGGGCGTCGACAAGGACGGCGCCGAGTGGTACCAGGTGTCGCTCGGCGGCGAGCAGGGCACGGGCCGCAACGGCGCGCGTCTCGGCCGCGTGATCGGGCCGTCGTTCTCGGCGGAAGAAGTGCCCGACGTGATCGCGAAGCTGATCGATACGTTCGTCGAGGCGCGCATCGACGGCGAGCGCTTCATCGACACGTATGATCGCATCGGCATCGCGCCGTTCAAGGAGCGCGTGTATGCGGCGCGCCAGGCAGTGAACGCGTAATCAACCGGGTAGAGGGAATTTGCAGATGGCTTCGATTATCAAGAACCGCGCAGTGATCGACGACGCATGGCAGGTCGTACGCGCGGCGGAAGACGGTACGCTGCCCGCGGTCGACGCATTGCCGGCCGGCAAGGTGCTGGTGCCGTTCGCGTTGTGGCAGGCCGGGCGCGCGGCGCTCGTCGCCGCGAAGACGAAGGACGAACTCGGCGTGTGGCTCGCGCCGGACAGCGAACCGGCCAATCTCGTGGCCGACTTCGGCGCGATCTCGCTGATCGCCGTCGACTTCCCGCGCTTCGCGGACGGCCGCGGCTACAGCATCGCGCGCCTGCTGCGCGAGCGTCATGGCTGGACCGGCGAGCTGCGCGCGATCGGCGACGTGCTGCGCGACCAGTTGCTGTACATGTCGCGTTGCGGCTTCGACGCGTTCGCGGTGCGTGCCGACAAGGACATCCACGACGCGCTGAATGCGTTCACGGAATTCACGCAGCGTTACCAGGGCGCGTTCGACGAGCCGGCGCCGCTGTTCCGCCGCCGCGAGGCGGCTGCCGCCAAGGTGAGCGCATGAGCACCGCGACCGCCCCCGCGCTGACGCCGGAACTCGCCGCCAAGGTCGAGCGCCTCGACGCGCTGCTCGCGCAGATCGGCGAGCGTCACGACAAGGTGAAGTTCGCGAGCAGCCTCGCCGCGGAAGACATGCTGCTCACGCACGCGATCCTGTCGAAGGGCGTGTCGATCGGCATCTTCTCGCTGAACACGGGCCGCCTGCACGCGGAGACGCTCGGCATGATCGACCGCGTGCGCGAGCGCTACGGCTACGAGATCGAGCAGTTCCACCCGCGGCAGGACGCGGTCGACCAGTATGTCGCCGAGCACGGCCTGAACGCGTTCTACGAGAGCGTCGAGCTGCGCAAGTCGTGCTGCCACATCCGCAAGGTCGAGCCGCTGAACCGCGCGCTGGCCGACGTCGGCGCGTGGGTGACGGGCCAGCGCCGCGAGCAGTCGGTCACGCGCGCGGAGCTGCACGAGGAAGAACAGGACGAAGCGCGCGGGATCGCGAAGTACAACCCGCTCGCCGACTGGACGGAAGCCGACGTGTGGGCGTACCTTAAGGCGTTTGACGTGCCGGTCAACCCGCTGCATGCGCGCGGCTATCCGAGCATCGGCTGCGAGCCGTGCACGCGCGCGATCCGTCCCGGCGAGGACAGCCGCGCGGGCCGCTGGTGGTGGGAGTCGCGCGACACGAAGGAATGCGGGCTGCACATCACGATCACGCCGATTCCCGCGGATGCCGAAGCCGGCGCCGCGCACTGAACGCCCGATAAGAAACTGAATATTGCGCCGCCTGCGACAGCGGGCGGCACGAACCCAGAAGAGAAGGACTGAAATCATGAGCACGACGCTCGAGCAATCCGCCTTTGCCCCGCCCACCGGCGCCGACAGCCGCATGGGCCACCTCGACTGGCTCGAAGCCGAGTCGATCCACATCCTGCGCGAACTGGTTGCGGAATGCAGCAAGCCGGCGCTGTTGTTCTCGGGCGGCAAGGATTCGGTCGTCGTGCTGCATCTGGCGCTGAAGGCGTTCGGCCTCGGCGCGAACCGCAAGACGACGCTGCCGTTCCCGCTCGTGCACATCGACACGGGCCACAACTACGAGGAAGTGATCGACTTCCGCGACCGCCGTGCGCAAGAGCTCGGCGCCGAGCTGGTGGTCGGTCACGTCGAGGATTCGATCAAGCGCGGCACGGTCGTGCTGCGCCGCGAGACCGATTCGCGCAACGCCGCGCAGGCCGTCACGCTGCTCGAGACGATCGAACAGCACGGCTACACGGCGCTGATCGGCGGCGCGCGCCGCGACGAAGAGAAGGCCCGCGCGAAGGAGCGGATCTTCTCGTTCCGCGACGAATTCGGCCAGTGGGACCCGAAGGCGCAGCGCCCGGAACTGTGGAGCCTGTACAACGCCCGCCTGCACAAGGGCGAGCATCTGCGCGTGTTCCCGATCTCGAACTGGACCGAGCTCGACGTGTGGCAGTACATCGCGCGCGAGAACCTCGAACTGCCGTCGATCTATTACGCGCACCAGCGCGAGATCGTGCGCCGCAACGGGCTGCTCGTGCCGGTCACGCCGCTCACGCCGATGCGTGACGGCGAGACGAGCGAGCTGGCGCAGGTGCGCTTCCGCACGGTCGGCGACATCAGCTGCACGTGCCCGGTCGAGAGCGACGCGGACGACGTCGAGAAGATCATCGCCGAGACGGCGGTGACCGAGATCACCGAGCGCGGCGCGACCCGGATGGACGACCAGGCCTCCGAAGCCGCGATGGAACAGCGCAAGAAGCAAGGTTATTTCTGAAGCACACGAGGACATTCACATCATGAGCATCATCGAGAACACCGAAGACCTCGGCGTGTTGCGTTTCATCACCGCGGGCAGCGTCGACGACGGCAAGAGCACGCTGATCGGCCGCCTGCTGTACGACAGCAAGGCCGTGCTGTCCGACCAGCTGTCCGCGCTGTCGCGCGCGAAGAACAAGCGCACGGTCGGCGACGAGCTGGATCTCGCGCTGCTGACCGACGGCCTCGAAGCCGAGCGCGAGCAGGGCATCACGATCGACGTCGCGTACCGCTACTTCGCGACCGCGAAGCGCAAGTTCATCATCGCCGACACGCCGGGCCACGAGCAGTACACGCGCAACATGGTGACGGGCGCGTCGACCGCGCACGCGGCGATCGTGCTGATCGACGCGACGCGCATCACGGTCGAGAACGGCGTCGTGCAACTGCTGCCGCAGACCAAGCGCCACAGCGCGATCGTCAAGCTGCTCGGCCTGCAGCACGTGATCGTCGCGATCAACAAAATGGACCTCGTCGACTACAGCGAGGCGCGTTTCAACGAGATCCGCGACGCGTACGTCGCGCTCGCGAAGCAGCTCGGCCTGACCGACGTGCGTTTCGTGCCGGTGTCGGCGCTGAAGGGCGACAACATCGTCGGCGCGAGCGAGCGGATGCCGTGGTACGCGGGCGAGCCGCTCCTCGACGTGCTCGAGTCGCTGCCGGTCGAGACGCAGGCGCATGACGCGCTGCGCTTCCCGGTGCAGTGGGTCGCGCGCCAGGACGGCAGCTCGGCTGACGATTTCCGCGGTTACATGGGCCGCATCGAGTCGGGCGAAGTGAAGGTCGGCGACGCGATCGTCGTGCTGCCGTCGAACCGCACCGCGACGGTTGCCGAGATCGTCGCGCCGGTGCCGGGCGGCACCGCGGCAGTTCCGCACGCGTTCGCGGGCCAGACGGTGACGATCCGTCTCGAAGAGGACGTCGACGTGTCGCGCGGCGACATGTTCGTCACGACCGCCGAGCCGGTCGAGCCGGCCAAGAAGCTCGAGGCCGACCTGTGCTGGTTCGACGAGGCGCCGCTGTCGCCGCAGCGCAAGTACCTGCTGAAGCAGACCACCAGCACGGTGTTCGCGAAGATCGGCGCGGTCAAGCAGGTGCTCGACGTGCATACGCTGTCGCACGCGACCGACCGTCAGGAACTGAAGATGAACGACATCGGCCGCGTGGCGCTGACGCTGCAAAAGCCGATCGTCTGCGACACGTACGATGCGCACCCCGGTACGGGCGCGTTCGTGCTGATCGACGAGGCGACGCATCACACGGTCGCCGCGGGCATGATCCGCGCGTTCTCGGCGTAATCGTCAATCTGCGCGGCGGCGAACCGGCCGCCGCGGCAGGACCTTAGCGAAGCGACAAACATGGGCAAGGTGTATCTGATCGGAGCAGGACCGGGCGCGGCGGACCTCATCACGGTGCGCGGCATGCGGCTGCTCGAGCAGGCCGACGTCGTGCTGCACGACGCGCTCGTCGAGCCCGCGATGCTCGACTATGCGCCGAACGCGCGCAGGATCGCGGTCGGCAAGCGCTGCGGGCAGCGCTCGACCGCGCAGCATTTCATCAACAAGCAGATCGTCGATGCGGCGCGCGAGCATGCGTGCGTCGTGCGGCTGAAGGGCGGCGATCCGATGCTGTTCGGCCGCGCGGAAGAGGAAATGCGCGCGCTGGAAGCGGCCGGCATCGACTACGAGGTCGTGCCGGGCATCACCGCGGCGCTGGCCGGTGCGGCGACGCTCAAGCGTTCGCTGACGTTGCGCGGCGTGTCGCGCAGCGTCGCGTTCGCGACGCACAGCCGCGCGCCGGGCAGCGACGAGATCCGCGAAGCGGCGCGCGCCGATTCGATCGTCTATTACATGGGCCGCGACAGCGCGCCCGGCATCGCGCAGGAACTGATCGACGCCGGCCGTGCGCCGGCGACGCCGGTGGCGATCGTCGAGGCCTGCAGCACCGCACGCGAACGCACGCTGACGCTGACGCTCGCGCAGATGGCGGCCGGCGACGCGCAGGCGTGGCTCGATCCCGCGGAACCGAGCCTGCTGATGATCGGCGATGCGTTCGCCGAACGCGCACGGCAGGCGCAGGCGGGTGCGTCGGTGCGCCATGCCGCCTGAGCGCGGCTCGAACGCGGTCCGAAACGAAAAAAGCGCCGGCAGATGCCGGCGCTTTTTCTTTGGGTGCGGCGAAGGCGCGGGCTGCTACGCGTCGCCGCCGAGCTGGTCGATGCAATAGCGTGCGACCGCGTCGAGCACGCCGTCGTCTTCGCCGACGGCCGTCGCGCAGCGGATCTCGACGCCCGGATGCGCGGCGCGGCATGCATCGACGAGCTGCGGCAGGTCGCGGCGCACGTGGCCACCCTGGCCGAAGAACACGGGCACCACGGTGATGCGCGCGCAGCCGGCCGCGACTTGCGCGGCCACGGCCTCACCGAGCGACGGCGTCATCAGTTCGAGGAACGCGAGCGACACGTGCGTGGCAGGGGAGCCGGCGCCGCGCAGCCGCGCGGCGAGCCGCTCGAACGGCTCGGCCCAGCGCGGGTCGCGGGCGCCGTGGCCGAACAGGACGATACCGTGCGAACTCATGTGGAAGCCTCCGTCGTGACGACGCTCAGTGCCGGTCGACCCACTTGAGCGCGAACAGGCCGAGCGCGAGATAGATGAGGCCCGGCGTCGCGGCGGTGAGCGGCGCGGGCCACGTATTCAGCGTGCCGATGTGCGAGAACAGCGTGTTGAGCAGCTGGAAGCTCATGCCGAGCATGATGCCGCCGAACACCTTCACGCCGACCACGCCCGCCCGCGTGTGCAGGTACGCGAACGGCAGCGACAACACGAGCATCACGAACACCGCGAACGGATACAGCAGCTTGCGCCACAGCGCGATGTCGTAGCGCTGCGTGTCCTGCTGGTTCTCGCGCAAGTGCTGGATGTAGCGGAACAGGTTGATGATCGACATGCGCTCCGGCGACACGAGCAGCACCGACAGGATCTGCGGCGTCAGGTCGGAGCGCAGCCGGTATTCGGGCAGCGACACCTGCTGCGACCGGTACACGGGGTTCAGCGCATCGGCCGGCTGGCCGGTGATCGGCTTGATCGGCGTCAGCTCCGTCTCGGTGACGCCCTTCAGCAGCCAGTGGCCGGGCGGCTCGTAGCGGCCCGTCTGCGCGATCCGCACGTTCTGCAGCTGGAATTTCGAGTCGAATTCGTAGATGCGCACGTTGCTGATCGTCGAGTCGGGCGACAGGCTGCCGACGTTGACGAAGCGCGTGACCTGCTCGCCGTTCTCGCGGGCGGCGAGCGTGTCCTTGACCCACACACCGGACTGGAAGTTCGACGACACCGAGGCGCCGAGCGCCTGCAGCCGCACGCGTTCGGACAACTGGTCGGCGTACGGGCCGACGAATTCGCCGATCAGGTAGGTGACGATCACGAGCGGCACGCCGATCTTCAGCAGCGAGCGCAGCGCCTGGTTGGTCGCGAGGCCCGACACGCGGAAGATCGTGAATTCCGAGTTCGCGGCCATCTGCGCGAACACGTAGATCGCGCTGATCAGCGCGGCGACCGGGATGATCTCGTAGAAGCGCGACGGCGTCTGCAGCGCGACGCGCAGCACCGCGTAACCGAACTTGTAGTTGCCGTGCCCGACCGAGTTCAGCTCGCTGATCAGGTCGAAGAAGAAGAACAGACCCGAGAACGCGAACAGGATGAAGACGAACGTGATGTAGATCTGCCGCGCGAAGTATTTTTCATAGAGCCGCATCGATCATGCTCCCGAGCGGCCGAACAGCGCGCGTGTCAACAACGGACGATTGCGCACGCGCAACCAGAAAATGAACGCGACGATCGCCGCGACGACCACATGCAGGCCGACGAGGCCGACGCCGAACGACATCTTGCCCTGCTCGATCTGCGCCTGCACGACGTTCAGCAGGTTCGAGTACGTGAGGTAGATCAGCACGGCCATCACGAGGTTGATCGTGCGGCTGCGGCGCGGGTTCTGGTACGACAGCGGGATGCCGAGCACCATCAGGTTGATCGCGATCAGCGGCAGCCCCGCGCGCCACGCGAATTCCGCGAGATTGTCGCGCGTCGGGTTGCGCAGCAGGTCGGGCGTGGGCGTGCTGTTGGTGGTCTGCACGTTGGTGACCGGCTTGCTCGTGATCTTCACGCCGTAGCGCTCGAACTCCATGATCTTGAAGTTCGGCTGGCCGGGCGTGCCGTCGTAGCGGCGGCCGTCCTCGAGGACGACGAAGCGATCGCCGTCCTTCGAGGTTTCCGTATGGCCCGTTTGCGACACGACCACGTTGACCTTGCCGTTTTCCGTCGACGTGACGAAGACGTTCTGGACCTTGCTCTGGTCCGGCGACATCTTCTCGATGAAGAACACGCGATGGTTCGCGGCCGATTCGCGGAACTGGCCCGGCGCGAGCAGCGAGATTTCGTCGCGCTGCTGGAAGCGCGCGCGGATCATCTTGCTCTGCTGGTTCGACCACGGCCAGCCGACGAACGCGAAGAAGGTGATCAGCAGGATGATCGGCGTGGCGAACACGCCGATCGGCTTGATGAGGCGCGTGAGGCTCACGCCCGACGCGAGCCACACCACCATTTCGGAGTCCCGGTACCACCGGGTCAGCACGAACAGGATCGACACGAACAGCGTGACGACGAGCATCACGGCGAGGTAGCCGATCACGGTCAGGCCGATCAGCACGAGCACGTCCCGCGGATCGATTTCGCCGGACGCGGCGTAGCCGACGATGCGAATCATCATCGTCGTGAGCATGATCGTGAGCAGCACCATGAACACGGCGCCAGCCGTATACGCAAGCTCGCGCTGGAGGGAGCGTTCGAAGATCATTCTTGATGAGAAGAGGGCGGGAGGCTGCGCACGCGTGGTGGAGCGCTCGCGCCGCCACGGGAAAAATAGCGGATAATTGCGGCTTTCATCCTTAGCCCAGATTTTATCCGAGGACAAGCGCGATGGACTTTAGCATAAAAGGCTGTGATTGGAGCAAAGGCGAGGCCAAGGGGTTCCTGACCGGGAAGTCCGACTGCATCGTGCTCGGCATCTTCGAGGCGCAGACCCTGTCGGGCGCGGCGCTCGACATCGACACGGCCACCAAGGGACTGATCTCGCGCGTGGTGAAGGCCGGCGACATGGACGGCAAGCGCGGCAAGACGCTGTTCCTGCACGAAGTGTCGGGCATCGGCGCGTCGCGCGTGCTGCTCGTCGGGCTCGGCAAGCAGGATGCTTTCAATCAGAAAGCCTATAACGATGCGGCGACGACCGCCTGGCGCGCGCTGCTGGCGACCAAGGTCGTCCAGGTCACGTTCTCGCTCGCGCAACTGCCGGTCGACGAGCGCAGCTCCGACTGGGGCGTGCGCGCCGCGATCCTCGCGCTGCGCAACGAGACCTACCGCTTCACGCAGATGAAGAGCAAGCCGGAACCGGCGTCGCACACGCTCAAGCGCGTCGTGTTCAGCGTCGACCCGGCGGACGAAAAGGCCGCGAAGGTCGCGATCAAGCAGGCCGTCGCGCTCGCGAACGGGATGGATCTCACCCGCGACCTCGGTAACCTGCCCGGCAACGTCTGCACGCCGACCTATCTCGGCAACACCGCGAAGAAGATCGCGAAGGATTGGGGCCTGAAGGCCGAAGTCCTCGGGCTCAAGCAGATCCAGGCGCTGAAGATGGGGTCGTTCCTGTCGGTCGCGCGCGCATCGGTCGAGCCGCCGCAGTTCATCGTGCTGCACTACCAGGGCGCCGCCGCGAAGGCCGCGCCGGTCGTGCTGGTCGGCAAGGGCATCACGTTCGACACGGGCGGCATCTCGCTGAAGCCTGGCGAGGGCATGGACGAGATGAAGTACGACATGTGCGGCGCGGGCTCGGTGCTCGGCACGATGCGTGCGGTCGCCGAGATGGGCCTGAAGATCAACGTCGTCGCGATCGTGCCGACCTGCGAGAACATGCCGGGCGGCAATGCGACGAAGCCGGGCGACATCGTCACCAGCATGAAGGGGCTGACGATCGAGGTGCTGAACACCGACGCCGAAGGCCGCCTGATCCTGTGCGACGCACTCACGTACGCCGAGCGCTTCAAGCCGGCCGCCGTGATCGACGTCGCGACGCTGACGGGCGCGTGCGTGATCGCGCTGGGCGGCCACAACAGCGGGCTGTTCTCGACGAACGACGCGCTCGCGGGCGAACTGCTCGACGCGTCGCGCGAGGCGAACGACCCGGCATGGCGCATGCCGCTCGACGACGAGTACCAGGATCAGCTGAAGTCGAATTTCGCGGATCTCGCGAACATCGGCGGGCGCCCGGCCGGCGCCGTGACGGCCGCGTGCTTCCTGTCGCGCTTCACCGAGAGCTATCCGTGGGCCCACCTCGACATCGCGGGCACCGCATGGAAGGGCGGTGCCGCGAAGGGTGCGACGGGCCGTCCGGTGCCGTTGCTCGCGCAGTTCCTGATCGACCGCGCCGGCCAGTGATGGCGGGGCTGACGACGCTGCGGGTGCGCGGGCAATGACGCGGATCGATTTCCACTCGAACGTCGGCGATTCGCTCGCGTACGCGTGCCGGCTGCTGCGCAAGGCCTATCAGGCCGGGCAGCCGGTCGTCGTGCTCGCCGAGCCCGCGCGCCTGCGCGCGCTCGACGAGCGGCTCTGGACGTTCTCGCCGCTCGATTTCATCCCGCATTGCGGCGTCGACAGCGAGCACGCAGCCGGCACGCCGATCGTGCTGGCCGCCGATCTCGATCGTGCACCGCATCATCACGTGCTGCTGAACCTCGGCGCGACCGTGCCCGCGCAGTTCGCCCGCTTCGAGCGCCTGCTCGAAGTGGTCGGCAACGCGCCGGAAGAGCTGGCCGCGGGCCGCGACCGCTACCGGTTCTACCGCGACCGCGGTTACGCGCTGAACAACTACAAGCAGGGCGGCTAGCCGCAACCGTCGACGGAGTGTTCCCGTGACAGAAGCCGATTCATCCTCGATCCCGACACTGACCGACGTGCTGGTGCCGGGCAAGCCGGCGTCGGCGCGTTCGTCCGCGTCCGCCGCGCCCCAACCGCACGACAGCGCGGCCATTCCGGTGCTAACCGACGTGATCGCCCCGGGCGCCGCCGGTGCGGCGCCGGCTGATTTCCGTCAAACCGAAGCCGACCCCGAATCCGTCGTGGTCGAGCCCATCCCCACGCCGCACGTGCCGGCCGTCGAGTTGCCCGGCGACGCGGCGACGGCCGCCGCCGCAGGCGAGACCGATGCACCGGCCGAACCCGGCGCCGCGGAGCACGTGGTCGCAGAAGACGCGGCAGCGATGACGGCGCCGCTGCGCTCGTCGCTGGTCGATGACGACCTGCCGCCGCACACGTTCGCCGCGATTGCGCCCGAAGCGGTTGCGCACGCGCCCGGCACGGCGATGCCGCAGGCGGACCTGCCGAGTGCAGCGCCGCAGCCGGACGCGCAGGCCGCAGCGGGGCTGACGCCGGAAGATGCGCAGCACATCGCCGAACGGCTGCGCAATCGGCTGACGAATTATCTGACCGGTGCGGGGCGCGACGCCATCGAAGCGCGCTGTCGCGATGCGCTGCACGAGCATTCGGCCTGGCTGGTCGGCCAGATCACGCGCGAAGTCGCCCTCGCGCTGGAAACCGAGGTGATGGACTGGGTGCGCGATGCGGTCGATGAAGAGATCGCCCGCCGTCGCGTCGGTCATTCCGGCTGAACGGCCGATCTTTCGCGCTGGCGAAAAAGAGGGGGCGGGTCCGGTAAGGGCTTGCGAAGGCGCCGCAGAGGTGTGGCGCGGCCAGTACCAGGCCGCCTTCTTGCTGCGCACTGCACACGGCGCGGGTACGCCGCGCGAGTATCCGATTCAGCGGACCGACAGCACCCACTGGGCGAGCGTGTGGGCTTCGATGCTCGTCAGTTGCGTATTGGCGGGCATCGGCACGCTGCCCCATACGCCGACGCTGCCTTTTACGATCGATTGCGCCAGATAATCGGCGGCGTCGCCGCGCGCCGCGTACTTGCCGGCGATGTCGTGGAACGACGGGCCCATCAGCGGCTTGCCGATTGCATGGCACGCCATGCAGTTCTTGCGCTGCGCCAGCGCGAGCCCGTCGGTCTGGTCGGCACGCGCCGCCGCCGCGCTGCCGGTCAGCAGCGTGGCGAGCAGCACGCGCAATATCGTCTGTTTCATGCGGTTCTCCGCCGGCGGGGACGGCCGGCTTCATGGTCCGCGCATTATAGAAGCAAAGGGGAAGCACGTTTTGCGCGTTCCCGGCGGCCTCGTTTATCGGGGTCGCATGCCTTGCGGCCCTGCTTCAACCCGTGACCGCCCCCTGGTTCGCCGGTCGTGCGAGCACCGCGAATTTCGCGAGCACCCCGCGCGTATAGCGCGGCGCCGGCTGTCGCCACGCGGCGCGGCGCCGGGCGAGTTCCGCCTCGTCGACGTTCAATTGCAGCAGCAGCCGGTGCGCGTCGATCGTGATCGAATCGCCTTCCTGCACCAGCGCGATCGTGCCGCCGACGAACGCTTCCGGCGCGACGTGGCCGACCACCATGCCCCAGGTGCCGCCCGAGAAGCGTCCGTCCGTGATGAAGCCGACCGATTCGCCGAGTCCCTTGCCGATGATCGCGGAAGTTGGCGCGAGCATTTCCGGCATGCCGGGGCCGCCCTGCGGGCCGAGGTAGCGCAGCACGAGGATGTCGCCCGCGCGAATCCGGTCGCCGAGGATCGCGTCCATCGCGCTCTGTTCGTCGTCGAACACGCGCGCCGGGCCCGTGATCACCGGGTTCTTCAGGCCGGTGATCTTCGCGACCGCGCCGTCTTCCGCGAGATTGCCCTTCAGGATCGCCAGGTGGCCTTCCTTGTACAGTGCGCGGTCGATCGGGAAGATCACATGCTGGTCCGCGCGCGGCACGGCCGGCACGTCCTTCAGCTCGTCGGCGATCGTGCGGCCGGTGATCGTCAGGCAGTCGCCGTGCAGCAGCCCCGCATCGAGCAGGATCTTCAGCACCTGCGGAATCCCGCCGGCCCGGTGTAGGTCGGTCGCGACGTATTGTCCCGACGGCTTCAGGTCGCAGATCACCGGCACGCGCTTGCGAATGCGCTCGAAGTCGTCGATCGTCCAGTCGACTTCGGCCGCGTGCGCGATCGCGAGATAGTGCAGCACCGCATTGGTCGAGCCGCCGGTGGCCATGATCACCGACACCGCGTTCTCGATGGATTCCTTCGTGATGATGTCGCGCGGCTTCAGGTCGCGCTTCACCGCCTCGACCAGCACGCGTGCCGATTCGGCGGCCGAATCGACTTTTTCCTGGTCGGGGTTCGCCATCGTCGACGAATACAGCAGCGACATCCCGAGCGCCTCGAACGACGAACTCATCGTGTTCGCGGTGTACATGCCGCCGCACGAACCCGACGTCGGGCACGCATTCTTCTCGACGCCTTCGAAGTCTTCCTGCGACATCCGGCCCGCGGTGAATTCGCCGACGGCCTCGAACGACGACACGATCGTCAGGTCGCGGCCCTTCCAGTTGCCCGGGCGGATCGTGCCGCCGTACACGTAGATGCCCGGCACGTTCAGGCGTGCGAGCGCGATCATGCCGCCGGGCATGTTCTTGTCGCAGCCGCCGACCACCACCACGCCGTCCATCCACTGGCCCTGCACGCAGGTCTCGATGCAGTCGGCGATCACTTCGCGCGACACGAGCGAGTACTTCATCCCTTCGGTGCCCATCGACATGCCGTCCGAAATCGTCGGCGTGCCGAAGATCTGCGGGTTCGCGCCGGCCGCCTTCACGGCATCCACGGCCGCGTCCGACAGGCGCTGCAGGCCGGAATTGCACGGCGTGATCGTCGAGTGGCCGTTCGCGACGCCGACCATCGGCTTGTCGAAATCGTCCTTCTGGTAGCCGAGGGCGTAATACATCGACCGGTTTGGCGAACGGGCCACGCCTTGCGTGATGTTTTTAGAGCGGCGGTTGTACGACATGGGGAGCTCCATCGTTGTTTTGGCGACGCCGGCGCGACCGGTGCGCCGGGTGGATCAACCAAGCATGGAGTTTCAGTTATCGGATGTCCAATATATTATTTGTCGCTTATTAAGTCGTTTTACGAATGAGTCGAGCATGGCCGATCCCACCCCCGACCTGCGCCAGTGGCGCTATTTCGTCACCGTCGCCGACGAGCGCCATTTCGGCCGCGCGGCCGAGCGCCTGTCGATGACGCAGCCGCCGCTGTCGCAGGCGATTCGCGCGCTGGAGGACGCGCTGGGGGTCGCGCTGTTCGTGCGCACCAAGCGCTCGGTGGCGCTGACGGCGGTCGGCGCGGCGCTGCTGCCGGACGTGCGCCGGCTGCTGGCGTCGGCCGACGCGCTGCCGCCGCTCGCGCGGCGGCTCGCACGCGGCGAGGCCGGCTCGCTGTCGCTCGCGTTCGTGTCGACCGCCGACTACGGGCTCTTGCCGTCGTTGCTGCGTGCGTTCGGCGCGCGCTATCCGCAGGTGCGGCTGCAACTTGCGGAAGCGACGAGCGACGTGCAGATCGACGAACTCGTCGCCGGGCGCATCGATGCCGGGCTCGTGATTCCACCCGTGCCGCCGCGACACGCGGCCGGGCTGTCGTACCTGCCGGTGGTGCGCGAACCGCTGGTGGTCGCGATGCCGGCCGGGGCATCCGATGCGCCGGAGGACGCGCCCGTGCAGCTCGCCGAGGTTGCCGCGTTGCCGCTCGTGATCTTCCCGCGTCGTTTGGCGCCCGGCTTTTATGACATCATTACGGGCTGCTACGGCGCGGCGGGGGAAACCCCCCACATCGGCCAGGAGGCGATCCAGATGCAGACGATCGTCAGCCTCGTGTCGGCCGGCATGGGCGTCGCACTGGTGCCGCAATCGCTGCGTAACCTGCGGCGCACCGGCGTGGTCTACCGGCCGCTCGCCGGCCCTGCGCCGGTCGTCGAGACGGGCCTCGTGTGGCGCACCGGCGACGTGAGCCCCGTGCTCGCCGGCTTCATCGACGTCGTGCGCGCGCAAGGTCTTGCCGCGTGACGTGAACGATGGCGTGCGCGCCCCGTCCAACGCGCGGTGCCGCACATGTGCGACGGCCGTACCGTATTCGAAAACTTCTTCGCTAACCCATGATCATTCACCCGAATTTCGACCCCGTTGCGATCCATCTCGGGCCGCTGGCCGTGCGCTGGTATGGCCTCATGTATCTCGTCGGCTTCATCGCGGCAATCGTCGTCGGCCGGATCCGCCTGAAGCTGCCGTACGTCGCGGCGCAGGGCTGGACCGCGAAGGACATCGACGACATGATGTTCTACGGCGTGCTCGGCACCGTGCTCGGCGGCCGGCTCGGCTACGTGCTGTTCTACAAGGCCGATTTCTATTTCTCGCATCCGCTCGACGTGTTCAAGGTGTGGGAAGGCGGCATGTCGTTTCACGGCGGCTTCCTCGGCGTGACGCTCGCGATGATGCTGTTCGCGTGGCAGCGCAAGCGCCACTGGCTGCAGGTCACCGATTTCGTCGCGCCGATGGTGCCGTTGGGGCTCGCGGCCGGGCGGCTCGGCAACTTCATCAACGGCGAACTGTGGGGCCGCGTGACCGATCCGACGGCGCCGTGGGCGATGCTGTTCCCGGGCGCGATGCGCGACGATGCGGCGTGGCTGCCGAAACATCCGGAACTCGTCGAGAAGTGGCATCTCGCCGACGTGTTCATGCAATACCAGATGCTGCCGCGCCATCCTTCGCAGCTCTATGAAATCGCGCTCGAAGGTATCGCGCTGTTCTTCGTGCTGTTCCTGTTCGCGCGCAAGCCGCGGCCGATGGGCGCGATATCCGCGCTGTTCCTGATCGGTTATGGCCTCGCACGTTTCACGGTCGAGTTCGCGCGCGAGCCCGACGACTTCCTCGGCCTGCTCGCACTCGGCCTGTCGATGGGGCAGTGGCTGTCGTTGCCGATGATCCTCGCCGGTATCGCGATGATGGTCTGGGCGTATCGGCGTCGCGCGGCGAATGCGGCTGCTTGAAGTGACTACATGAAGTGGCTGCATGAGGTGGCCGCATGACGCAGTAGCGATGCACGTGCGCCTGGCACGCGCATCGGTCACCCCGATGCACATGAAAACGCCGGCCCTCGGGCCGGCGTTTTTCGTTTCCGACGACTGCGCGATGTGCGTTACTTCATCTGCACCGAGCCGTTGACGGTGACCGACACGGTGGCCTTGCCGCCTTCGACCGCGATCGGCGCGCTCATCTTCGCGCTGTCCATCGGCGCCGCGGCCATCGCCATCATGCGCGGGTACGGCTGCACGTTGCGGCCGCTGCCGACGTTCACGTCGCGGATCGTGTAGCTGCTGTAGCCGAACGCCTTCGCGGCTTCGTCCGCGCGGGCGCGGAACGACTTGATCGCTTCGGTCGTGAGCTTCTGCTCGGCCGTGCGCTGTGCTTCCGGCGACAGCGAGAATTCGACGTTCGCGACCTGCATCAGGTTCGACAACTGGCCCGCCAGCTTCGACGCCGCGGCGAAATCGCGCGATTCGAGCGCGACCTCGGTGCGGCCGCGCCATGCGGAGATCTTGCCGTCGCGATCGGTGCTCGGATACACGGAGAACGCGCCCGTGTGCGCGGTGACGCCCGACACGCCCTTCGCCTGCGACAGCGCCGCATCCGCGCGCTGGTTCAACTGCGCGGTGAGGCTGCCCGGGTCCTTGGCCTGCTGCTCGTAGAACAGCGTGATGTGGATGATGTCCTGCGGCACGTCGGCACTGGCCTGCGACGAAAGCGACAGCACGCCCGCCGGCTCCGGAAAGTGCGGATTCGCCGCCTGCGCGTGCGCGGCGGGCGACGCGAGCGTCAGCGCGACGGGAACGGCGGCGGCGAGGGCGAGCGACAGCGCGAGTGCGGATTTCTTGGTCATTGTTGGACTCCTTGTGCGAGGGCGCGCACGCGGATCACGCGTGCGCGACGCGGGCGTACCGCGCGACGAAAAAACGACAGCCGGCCCGATTGGCCGACAGCGGTTGCTTAGGCTGCGCGAATGCTTCGCGAGTTCCGTTACGGCAACGCGTACTGACCGGATTTGACGTTTGGCGCGCGCCTACTTCATCAACTTTTCGGTGATGAATCGCCATTCCGCCCGCGTGACGGGCGTGATCGACAGCCGGTTGCCGCGCGCGAGCACGCGCATGTCGGCGAGCTCGTCGTGTTCGCGCAGCGCGGCGAGCGGCACGAGCGGCGACTTCTTCACGAAGCGCACGTCGACGAGCAGCCAGCGTGGCGCTTCCTGCGTCGATTTCGGGTCGTAATAGGGGCTTTTCGGATCGAACTGCGTGGGATCGGGGTAGGGCGTCGACGATACTTCGGCGAGGCCCGCGATGCCCGGCTCGGGGCAACTGGAGTGATAGAACAGCACGCCGTCGCCGATCTTCATCGTGTCGCGCATGAAATTGCGCGCCTGATAGTTGCGCACGCCGGTCCACGGCAGCGAGCGCTGCGGTGCGTTGGCGAGATCGTCGATGCTCGCTTCGTCCGGTTCGGACTTCATCAGCCAGTATTGCATGGTCGTGATCGACGCAGAAAGAGGCTGCTACAAAAGAAAACGGCACCGGGCGTTGCCCGATGCCGTTGGATAGGCCCCCGCCTTGGCCGCTAGGCCGGCATCCTGAACCTGAGGTTCAGAATTGGTCGCAGTTAGCAGCACTTCGGGTACATCAGACAGAGTGACGCGCGCGCCCGTGCTACAAATTTCCGCAACCGTGCACATGGCATTGGTTCAAGGAATATATGACCTTGGCGAACCAGGCAGGGAAGCTGACTGAACTGTGTTTCGATGCGCCAATTTGACCACCGTTGATCGTCGAGATCAAGCGGAATCGACGTATCGTTTGAAACGTTACTGCGTCTCGTGCTGTGCGAGCACCGCGCCGAGCTGTTCGTTCATCTGGTGCATTGTACGACGGATTTCCTCGGCCGGAAATGCTTCACCGTGCCGCACGCTCGTTTGCAGTCGCAGCAATTCCGATGCGAGGGACAGCGCCGCCATCACCGCGATGCGATCGGTGCCGCGCACCGAGCTGTTCGAGCGGATTTTCGACATTTCGGCGTCGACGCGTGCGACCGCTTCGAGCAGCGCCGCTTCGGTCTCGGCCGAACAGGCGAGCCGATAGGGCTGACCGAGAATCGAGACTTCGATCTGCTTGGTGCTCATGCATGTTCTCCGTGGCTGGCCGCGTCATCGCCATCCGTGCGCGCCTGCGCATCGAGCAGGTCGAGCTGGTTGTCGGCTTGCTCCGCGCTCTTCGAGCGCGGCAGCTTTTCGAGAATCGCGTTCAGTTTCACCTGGGCGTCGTCGATCTTCGCCGACAGCGTGTCGCGCTCGGCCGCGAGCGCATTGCGTTCGTCGCGCAGCTGCGCGAGTTCCGCGCGGACCGTGTCCGCTTCCGCGCGCAATTGCGCGACCTGCTCCTCGAGCGCGAGCCGTTCCGAGTGATAGCGCTTGTTCAGCGAAATCAGACGGCCAATATTTTGAGATAGGGTTTCGAGTTCGTTGAGCATTTGCTGCGTCCTCTAAAGACCCAGCATTTTAGCGCGGAATAACGCGCAATCCGACATCTGTAACGTTTCCAGTCGTAACACCCCGGCTTCTTGCCGCGAATAGGCGTGTCCCGCGCCGCGCCGGACGCTTCCTTGACGCTCGCGCGACCGCCTCCTAAACTGGCGCCGCCTCGGTGCTCGCGCGCAGGACGCGCGGTTAAACGGGAAGCAGGGTGCGGGCTCCACGAGCGTGCCAACCTGCGCTGCCCCCGCAACGGTAAGCGGCCGCGTCGTGTGACGCAGGCCGGCTCGGGCGCGTTTCGCGTGCAGGTCGCAGGCGGGCGCGGGCCACTGCGCGTCATCGCGCGGGAAGGCGAGCCGGACCGCCGCCAGCCCGGATACCGGCCGAGACGGGGAGCCCGCACGGGCTTCATGACGCGCGACCTGCGGGGAAGCAGGGCGCGCAATGTTTCACGGAACGTTCTTCGATGCCGACCCCAATCGTCCGCCACGCGCCCCTGTCGCGCCCGGCCGGCTGCCGCAAGCGGATGCGCCGCGCGTCGTGCGCGCGGCCGTGCGCGGCATGAGCGCCGCACGCGCCACCGTCATCTGGGCCGCGCTGGCCGCGTTGGTCGCGCTGCTGTTCGTCGCGTCGCTGTCGATCGGCAGCGTGCCGATGTCGCCGTGGCAGGCGCTCGCATCCCTCGTGCCGCACGGCGGCGACACCCTGTTTGCCGACATCGTCCGGACGCTGCGCCTGCCGCGCGCGCTCGCGGGTTTCGCGTGCGGCGCGCTGCTCGCGCTGGCCGGCGCGTTGTTGCAGGTGCTGCTGCGCAATCCGCTCGCCGAGCCGTACGTGCTGGGTGTGTCCGGCGGCGCGGCCGGCTTCGCGCTCGTCGCGATGATCGCGGGCGGCGCATGGTGGCTCGTCGACGCATCCGCGTTCGCCGGTTCGCTCGTATCGGTCGCGCTGGTGCTCGGTCTCGCGCGGCGCGAGCTGTGGCGGGGCGACTCGCGCGACGCGTCGCCGCGGCTGCTGCTCACCGGCGTCGTGATCGCGGCGGGGTGGGGCGCGCTCGTCACGCTGTTGCTGTCGCTCGCGCCCGACGCGCGGCTGCGCGGCGTCATCTTCTGGCTGACGGGCGACCTGAACGGCGCGACGGCGCCATGGTTCGCGTGGGGCGCGCTGCTGCTGAGCGCAGGCGTCGCGCTGCCGGTCGCGCCGCAACTGAACGTGCTGCTGCGCGGCGACGCGACCGCGCAGGCGCTCGGCGTGCCGGTCGCGCGCCTGCGCGTGCGGATCTATCTCGTCGCGTCGCTGGCCGCCGCGGCTGCCGTGACGACGGCCGGGACGATCGGCTTCGTCGGCCTCGTCGTGCCGCATGCGTTGCGGCTCGCATTCGGCAACGACCAGCGGATGCTGCTGCCGGCCGCGATGCTCGCGGGCGGGGGCGGCGTGATGGCGGCCGACCTGCTCGCGCGTACCGCGATCGCGCCCGCGCAATTGCCGGTCGGCGTGATGACCGCGTTGATCGGCGTGCCGGTGTTCCTGTGGATGTTGCTGAGGAGGCCGATGCGATGACGGGCACCGCGGCACTGAACGCCGCCGCCGGCGACCTGCACTACAGGGCCGTCGACCTGACGCTGAAGGCCGGCGCGCGCACGTTGCTCGACCGCTTCACGCAGGCGTTCCGCCCCGGCGAGATCTGGTGCGTCGCCGGGCCGAACGGTGCGGGCAAGACGACGCTGCTCGCCACGCTCGCGGGATTGCAGCCGCCGGCCGGCGGACACGTCGAGATCGACGGCCGGCCGCTTGCCGCGTGGCGCCCCGAGCCACTCGCGCGGCGCCGCGCGCTGATGCCGCAGCAATTGCACGATGCGTTCAGCGCGACCGTGTTCGACACGGTGCTGCTCAACCGCTTTCCGTATCTCGGCGGCTGGGGCTGGGAGCGCGACGACGACCGCACGGCCGCGCGCGCTGCACTCGCGACGTTCGACCTGAGCCCGCTCGCGTCGCGCGACGTGATGTCGCTGTCGGGCGGCGAGCGGCAGCGGGTCGCGCTGGCCGCGACGCTGTGTCAGGATGCGCCGCTGATGCTGCTCGACGAACCGCTCGCGCATCTCGACCTGCATCACCAGATCGATTGCCTCACTGCGCTGGCCGCCTGGCTCGCGGCAGCCCCGCGCACGATATTGTTTTCGTGTCACGACCTGAATCTCGCGCGGCGCTTCGCGACGCATGCGCTATTGCTCGACGGCCGTGGCCATGCGTCGGCCGGCCTCGTGCACGACGTGTTGACGCCCGAGCGCGCGAGCGACGCGTTCGGCTATCCGCTCGTGCTGATCCGCGAGAACGGCCGCGATGCGCTGCTGCCGGCGTGGCCTGCGCGACAATGACCTTTCCTGTTCCGATTTTTCCGATGCGCGGCGCATGCCGCGCCCACGACCCGGCTCCTCGATGACGACTCCCACCCCATTCCCGCCCGCGATCGCGCCGCTCGACGACGCGCTGCGCAAGCGCCTCCAACATGTGATCGACCACAAGACCAAGCCGCCCGGCAGTCTCGGCCAGCTCGAGGCGCTCGCGCTGCAGATCGGCCTGATCCAGCTAAGCGAGCGGCCGGTCGTGCAGCGTCCGGTGACGATCGTGTTCGCGGGCGATCACGGAATCGCGGCCGAAGGCGTCAGTCCTTATCCGCAGGCGGTGACTGCGCAGATGGTCGCGAACTTCCTGGCCGGCGGTGCGGCGATCAATGCGTTCTCGGGTGTCGCACAGAGCACGCTCGAGATCGTCGATGCGGGCGTCGTATCGCCGCTGCCGGTATCGGACCGGCTGGTGTCGCTGCCGGTCGCGCGCGGCACGCGCAACTTCGCGACGGAGCCGGCGATGACCCGTGAAGAAGCGATGACGGCGCTGGCCGCCGGCGCGGCGCGGGTACGCCTGCACGCGTCGCTCGGCACGAACGTGATCGGTTTCGGCGAGATGGGGATCGCGAACACGTCGTCGGCCGCGTGCCTGATGAGCCGCCTGCTCGACGTGCCGATCGACGCCTGCGTCGGCCGCGGCACGGGCCTCGACGACCAGGGTCTCGCGCACAAGCGCGCGGTGCTCGGCCGCGCGCTCGTCAAGCACTCGCATGCGATCGCGCCGCTCGACGTGCTCGCGACGTTCGGCGGCTTCGAGATCGCGATGATGACGGGCGCGTACCTCGCGGCCGCGAGCGAGCGGATGACGATCCTCGTCGACGGCTTCATCGCGACCGCCGCGCTGCTCGTCGCCGAGCGCATCGCGCCCGGCGTGCGCGACTACTGCGTGTTCTCGCATACGTCGCACGAGGCCGGGCACCGGCGCATGCTCGAGCATTTCGGCGCGAAACCGCTGCTCGCGCTCGACCTGCGGCTCGGCGAAGGCACGGGCGCAGCGCTCGCGCTGCCGCTGGTGCGCGCGGCGGCCGCGTTCCTCAGCGAGATGGCGAGCTTCGAGTCCGCCGGCGTCGACAATCGTGACGCCTGAGCGCGCGCGCGGCATGTGGGCCGAACTGCGCTACTTCTTCGTCGCGCTCGGCTATTTCACGCGCGTGCCCGTGCCGCGCTCGATCGGCTACGCGGCCGGCGATCTCGACCAGGCCGCGCGCTATTTCCCGCTCGTCGGCGCCTGCGTCGGCGCATGGGGCGCGCTCGTCTATCTCGTCGCACTGCGCGTGCTGCCCGCGTCGATCGCGGTCGGGCTGTCGATGGCCGCGACGCTGCTCGCGACCGGCGCTTTCCACGAAGACGGCCTCGCCGACAGCTGCGATGCGTTCGGCGGCGGTTACACGCGCGACGACGTGCTGCGCATCATGCACGATTCGCGGATCGGCACGTTCGGCGCGGTCGCGCTCGTGATCGCGCTCGGCCTGAAATGGCAGGCGCTGGCGGCGATGCTGCCGCTGCGCGCCGCATGGACGATGATCGCCGCGCATGCGGCGAGCCGCGCGATGGCCGTGAGCCTGCTGATGTCGCTCGACTACGTGCGGCCCGAAGGCAAGGCGAAGCCGGTTGCGCAGCGGATGGGCGCACGCGCGGCGTGCGTCGCGGCGGGGTTCGGATTGCCGTGGCTGTTCTGGCCGGACTGGCGCATGGGCGTTGCCGCGTGCGTGGCGCTCATGCTCGTGCGCGCGTGGCTGGCCCGCTATTTCGTGAAGCGGATCGGCGGTTATACGGGCGACTGTCTCGGCTTCACGCAGCAACTGGGCGAACTGACGATCTATCTCGTGGTGCTCGGATGGACATCGTCCTGATCCGCCATCCGGCCGTCGGCATCGAGCCGGGCGTCTGCTACGGGCGCAGCGACGTGCCGCTCGCCGATTCGACCGATGGCGGTGCGCAGGCCGTGCGTGCGCATCTGGCGGAACTCGGTGCGCCGTTACCCGAGCAGGTCTGGACGAGCCCGCTGACGCGCTGCGCATCGATTGCCGAACGGCTCGCGCGGGCTTTCGACGTGCCGTTGCGGCGCGATGCCGACTGGCAGGAAATGGATTTCGGTGCGTGGGAAATGCAGCGCTGGGACGATATCGACCGCGCGGCGCTCGATGCATGGGCGGCCGACCTGATGCATGCGTGCGCGCACGGCGGAGAAAGCGTCGCGCGATTCGTCGCGCGGGTTGCGCGGCGGGCCGATGCGCTTGCGGCATTCGACGGGCCGCAATGGGTCGTCACGCATGCGGGCGTGATCCGCGCATTCGCGTCGCATGTGTTGCGCGTGCCGCTCGATACGCTGCTGTCGCGGCCGGTGCCGACCGGCGGGGTCGTGTGGCTGCGCACGGACGACGACACGCGCACATGGGAAGTCGTGCACTGGGACGCATAGGTGCACTTGCGTCTGCAAGCGAACGACGCGGCACACGGATCGATCTGCGCTCGGCCGCCGGACGCATCCGGCACCGATGCGCGATGAACGCGCGAGCCGCTGCGCGGGAAATCAGCGCACCGGCCGCCGCGCACGCGCGGCATCCAGATCCTCGCACAGCGCGGCCGCACCCTGCGCGATCCGCGGCGATGGCCGCGTCAGCAGATCGCCGTCGATCGCGAACAGGTTGTTGCGCGCCACGGCCGTCAGCGCGGGCCACGCACGCCAGCGCGCGAGGCTCGGCAGCGGTTCGTTCGAACGGGTCGCGCCGGCACTCGTCGTCACGATCGCTTCCGGATTCGCCGCGAGCACGGCCTCGTCGGTCACGGTCGGCGCGAGCGGCTTGAGCGACGCGAATACGTTGCGGCCGCCGCAGAGTTCGAACACTTCGTTGATCAGATGCGTGCCGTTGAGCGTCGTCAGCGGGCGGTCCCACACCTGGAAGAACATCGTGACGGGCGGGCGTGCCGCGTAGCGTGCGCGCAGTGTCGCGATGTCTCGGGTAAAGGCGGCCGCGGCGGCATCGGCAGTCGGTTGCGTGCCGAGCAGCGTGCCGAGCCGGCGCAACGACGACGACACGTCGTCGAGATGCTTCGGTTCGCTGAAGAACAGCGGAATGTGCAGCGCGCGCAGCGCGTCGGTCTGCCGCTCGGCGTTGCCGTGCCGCCACACGACGATCAGGTCGGGCTTCAGCGCGGCGATGCGTTCGAGATCGAGCGCCTTGTTGTCGCCGACGCGTGGCACCGCTTGCGCGGCGGCCGGATAGTCGCTGTACGTGACGGTGCCGACGAGCTTCGCGCCGCCGCCGGCCGCATAGACGAGCTCGGTCGCGTGCGGCGCGAGGCTGATTACGCGCTGGGCAGGCGCGGGTAACGTGACCGTGTTGCCGGCGTCGTCGCGGGTCGTGACGTCGGCGTGGACGAGCGGTGCGTGAGCGAGCGCGGCCAGCAGCGCGGCCGGCGCGAGCCGGCGGAACATGGGGGCGCTCATGCGGATGCCTTCAGCAGCGGCACGCAATGCGCGAGCGCGTCGCCGAGGCGCTGCCATTCGGCTTCGCTCGCCGGCAGGCCGATGCGTACGCTCGACGGCGCCGGGAAGTGCCGCGTCCAGATTCCGCGTGCCGCGAGCGCGGCATGCAGCGCCGCGGCGCGCGGGTCGTCGCTCCAGCTGAAGAGCGGCGTCGCGCGAACCGCGAAGCCGTGCGCACGCAGCAGCGCGGCCAATCGTTCGCCGTCGGCCGCGAGCCGCTCACGGGCGGCAGCTTGCCATGCGCGATCGGCGAACGCCGCGGCGACCGCGTGGCGCGCGGGGCCGCCGACCGTCCACGCGCCGAGCGTGTCGCGCAGCGCGGCGATCAGCGCGGGATGCGTGAGCACGAAGCCCGCGCGAATGCCGGCAAGCCCGAAGAACTTGCCGACCGAGCGCAGCACGACGAGCCCCGGACGATCGACCCGCGGCGCGAGCGAGGGCGCGGCGCCCGTATCGGCGAACGCTTCGTCGACGATCAGCGTGCCGCCGCGTGCCGCCAGTTGCGCATGCCAGCCGAGCAGGCGCGCGGTCGGCACGCACTCGGCCGTCGGATTATTCGGATTCCCGACGATGATGTGGCGCAGCGTTGCGGGCAGCGTATCGGCGTGGATATCGAGCGTGACGACGCGATGGCCGTGGCGCGCGAACGCGGGCGCGTATTCGCCGTACGCGAGCGCCGCGACGCCGGCGTCGCCGGCCGGCAGCAACGCGGGCAACGCGCGGATCGCGGCCTGGCTGCCGGCAACCGGCAGCACGTGCGCGGCATCGGGCGCGTGGTAGTGCTGCGCGGCACAGGCCGCGAGACCGTCGCCGTCGTCGGGCAGCCGGCGCCATGCGTCGGCCGGCACGGGCGGCACCGGGTAGCCGACCGGATTGATGCCGGTCGACAGGTCGAGCCACGCGTCGTACGGAATGCCGTGGCGGCGGGCGGCTTCATGCAGGTTGCCGCCGTGCGCGATGGATGAATCAGACATGATGGGTGGCCATGACGAGTGCGCCGCTCGCGACCAGCAGCGCGAGCCACAGCGCGAGCGTGCGCGTGACCAGCGACAGCGCGGCGACGATGTGAAGGGCGGTGGCCGTGGCCCCGGTGCCGAGCACCGGGCGATCCTCGATTTCGCCGTGATAGACGGCCGGGCCGCCGAGCTGCACGTTCAGGCTGCCGGCGCCCGCGGCCATCACGGGGCCCGCGTTCGGGCTGTCCCAGTGGCGCGCCTGCGTGCGCCAGCAGCGCCACGCGGCTGCCGTGTCGCCGAGCAGCGCGTAGCTCGCGGCGGTGAGCCGCGCGGGAATCCAGTTCAGCGCGTCGTCGATGCGCGCGGCGGCCCAGCCGAAAGTCAGGAAGCGCGGCGTGCGGTAGCCCCACATCGCGTCGAGCGTGTTCGCGAGCCGGAACAGCAGCGCGCCGGGGCCGCCCGCGACGACGAACCAGAAGAGCGCGCCGAAGATCGCGTCGTTGCCGTTCTCGAGCGCCGATTCGACGGCCGCGCGCGACAGCGCTCCTTCGTCGGCCTGGCTCGTGTCGCGCGACACGATGCGCGCGGTCAGCGTGCGCGCCGCGTCGAGGTCGCGCCGCAGCAGCGCGGCGGCGATCGGCGCGACGTGGTCGGCGAGGCTCTTCGCGCCGAGCGCGAACCACAGCAGCGCGACGTGCAGCGCTGCGGCGAACGGCCAGGGCAGCACGGCGACGAGCCATGCCGCGACGGCCACCGGCGGCACGACCGCCGCGAGCCACGCGGCGACGCCGATTACGCGGCCGCGCCGGCCCGTGTTCAGTGCGGCTTCGATGCGCGCGGCGAAGCGGCCGAACGCGACGAGCGGATGCCAGCCGGCCGGCTCGCCGATGGCGCGGTCGACGATCGCGGCCGCGACCGCGAGCATCGCGACGACGGGCAGCGACAGCATCAGCATGACGGCGCGCCTGCCTTGAGGTCGAGCGGCAGCCCGGCGACCAGCAGCGTGACGCGCGTCGCGAGCGCGGCGACGCGCTGGTTCAGGCGCCCGAGCTCGTCGACGTAGCGGCGCGTGACCGACCCGAGCGGCACGACGCCGAGCCCGATCTCGTTGCTGACGACGATCACCTTGGCACGCGCGCCGCGCAGCGCATGTTCGAGCCGCTCGACCTGCGCCGCGTACTGCGCATCGTCGAGCGGTTCGCCGTCGGCGGGACACAGCAGGTTGGTGAGCCACAGCGTCAGGCAGTCGACGAGCAGGCACGCCTGCGAATCGTCGAGCCGCGCGAGCGTGCCCGGGAGATCGACGCTCGCGTCGGCGAAGCCCCAGTCGGCCGGCCGGCGCGCGCGGTGATGCGCGATGCGCTGCGCGAATTCGGCATCGGCGGCGGTCGCGGTCGCGATGTAGGTGACGGGGCGGCCGCTGTCGGCGGCGAGCCGCTCGGCATGCGCGCTCTTGCCCGAGCGCGCGCCGCCGAGGACGAAGGTGAGGTCGTGCGGAATCATCGCGTGATTGTAACGGCGCGGGCGACCCGGCGCGGGCGATAATGCCGCCTTTGCTTCGCGACACCTTTCACACGATGAATGCACCCGAGCCGCGGCCGCGCGGCACGCTGATGATCCAGGGCACGACGTCCGACGCGGGCAAGAGCACGCTCGTCGCGGGCCTGTGCCGCCTCGCGCGCCGCGGCGGCGCGCGCGTGGCGCCGTTCAAGCCGCAGAACATGGCGCTCAACAGCGCGGTGACGGCAGACGGCGGCGAGATCGGCCGCGCACAGGCGTTGCAGGCGCTGGCCGCCGGCGTCGCGCCGCATACGGATTTCAATCCGGTGCTGCTGAAGCCGACGAGCGACCGCGGCGCGCAGGTGATCATTCACGGCCAGGCGCGCATGAACCTCGACGCGCGCGCGTATCACGACTACAAGCCGGTTGCGTTCGATGCGGTGCTCGAGTCGTATGCGCGCCTGCGCGCCGGGTACGACACGGTGATCGTCGAAGGCGCCGGCAGCCCGGCCGAGATCAACCTGCGCGAAGGCGACATCGCGAACATGGGCTTTGCCGAGCGCGTCGACTGTCCGGTCGTGCTCGTCGCCGACATCGATCGCGGCGGCGTGTTCGCGCATCTGGTCGGCACGCTCGCGTGCCTGTCGGACAGCGAGCGCGCGCGCGTGCGCGGCTTCGTGATCAATCGCTTTCGCGGCGACCTCAAGCTGCTCGAACCGGGACTCGACTGGCTGCGCGCGCAGACGGACAAGCCGGTGTTCGGCGTGCTGCCGTATCTGCACGGGCTGCTGCTCGACGCGGAGGACATGCTGCCCGCGCAGGCGCGCAGCGCCGCCGCTCGCAGCGATGCCGGCGTGTTGCGCGTCGTCGTGCCCGCGCTGCCGCGCATCAGCAACCACACCGATTTCGATCCGCTGCGCGCGCATCCGCAGGTCG
Source organism: Burkholderia sp. E168m22 (assembly GCF_001319805.1). Lineage (NCBI taxonomy): Bacteria > Pseudomonadati > Pseudomonadota > Betaproteobacteria > Burkholderiales > Burkholderiaceae > Burkholderia > Burkholderia sp. E168m22. Next base: position 60,480 of record NZ_BBSK01000035.1, on the reverse strand, counting down.
AATTCACGTATTGGAAGAGCGGCCCCGTACCCGACGCCGATCTGCTGATCCTGCCCGGTTCGAAGAGCGTGCAGCGCGACCTCGCGTGGCTGCGCGATGCGGGCTGGGACGCGCTGATCCGGCGCCATCTGCGCTACGGCGGCAAGGTGATCGGCATCTGCGGCGGCATGCAGATGCTCGGCCGCACGCTCGACGATCCGCTCGGCCTCGAAGGCGCGCCCGGCAGCGTGCCGGGGCTCGGGCTGCTCGATTTCGACACGACGCTGCAACCCGACAAGACGCTGAAGAACGTGACCGGGCAACTCGCGCTGCCGGGCGCGGCCGCCGTGCGCGGCTACGAGATCCACATGGGCGACACGCGCGGGCCGGCGCTCGAGACGCCCGCGCTGATGCTGGCCGCCGATATCGCGCGGGAGGGCGTGCGTCCCGACGGCGCGCTGTCGGCCGACGGCCAGATTCTCGCGACCTACGTGCACGGGTTGTTCGACGCACCCGACGCCTGCGCGGCGCTGCTCGCGTGGGCGGGGCTCGACGGCGCGGCCCGCATCGACTACCCGGCGCTGCGCGAGGCTTCGCTGGAGCGGCTGGCCGACACGTTCGCCGCGCACCTCGACCTCGACGCGCTGTACGCCGAGTTTCGTTGAGGCCGGCCCTCGCTTTTTCCGCCCGATCGCGTACAACAGAGGAGGGCGGAGGTCCGCCCGAAGGAGGGCGACGATGAGGGCGCGACGGTGGTGGGGCGTACTGCTCGCGGTGCTGCTGGGCGTGTCGGCGGTGGCGCATGCGTGCGATTCGTATGCGCCGGGCGGCGGCCAGTCCGGCGGCGACGCCACGCAAGGCAAGAGCGGTTACTGAGCGGGATGCAGGGCATGATCGGTCATGCCCTTTTTTTGCGTCGATTCGTTCCTTGATGGAATCAATTTAAGCGGTATGGCGTGTTTATCGGCCGAATCGATTCGAATAGAGTGCGATCCACTCCCATCCACTCACGAAGGACTCCGTCATGAACGCCAACCGCCTGAACGATTTCGCCGCGACGCTGCTGCGCGTCGCCCTCGGCGTGCTGTACCTCGCACACGTCGCACAGAAGGTCTTTGTTTTCACGCTGCCCGGCACCGCGCAGTTCTTCGCGTCGATCGGCCTGCCGGGCTGGCTCGCCTACCTGACCACGTTCGTCGAACTGGCGGGCGGCCTGGCGCTGCTCGCGGGGTTCCGCGTGCGCATCGCCGCGCTGGTGCTGCTGCCGTTCATGCTCGGCGCGGTCGCCGCGCATCTGCCGAACGGCTGGAGCTTCGCGTCGCCGCACGGCGGCTGGGAATATCCGGCGTTCTGGGCCGTCACGCTGGCCGTGCAGGCCCTGCTGGGCGGCGGCGCGTTCGCGCTCGGCGCGCGGGAGGCCGCGGTCCAGCGCGCATGACGTGAAGGAAAGCAGACGAAAGCGGCACGCGGTTCGGCGTGACCGGTTCCGGTGACACCCCGTTTGCCGATATCATCGCTCCCTGTATCCGCAATCGAGCGGCGCCTGCCATGCGGCCGGCGCCGCGCGGCTTTTTCGGGGGAATTCATGACGGTCATCGTGGTGGCGAATCCGAAGGGCGGCGTGGGCAAGAGCACGCTGTCCACCAACTTAGCCGGCTATTTCGCGGCGCAGGGCGCGTGGGTCGCACTGGCCGACCTGGACCGGCAGCAGTCCGCGCATGCGTGGCTCGACCTGCGGCCGGCCGGCTTGCCGGCGATCGAGGCGTGGGAGCTCGATCCGGAGGCGCCGTCGAAGCCGCCGCGCGGGCTGGAATATGCGGTGATCGATACGCCGGCCGGCCTGCACGGCACGCGGCTCAACGTCGCGCTGCAACTGGCCGACAAGGTGATCGTGCCGCTGCAGCCGTCGATGTTCGATATTCTCGCGACCCAGCAGTTTCTGGAGCGCCTCGCCGGCGAGAAGGCCGTGCGCAAGGGCAGCGTCGAGGTCGGGATCGTCGGGATGCGGGTCGACGCGCGCACGCGCTCGTCCGACCAGTTGCACCGGTTCGTCGAGGGGCTGGGCCTGCCGGTGCTCGGCTACGTGCGCGACACGCAGAACTACGTGCAGATCGCCGCGCACGGCCTGACGCTGTGGGACGTCGCGAAAAGCCGGGTCGAGAAGGATCTCGAGCAGTGGCGGCCGATCGTCGAATGGGCCGAGCGCCGCGTGCCGAAGGCCGAGAAGGCCGCCAAGGCTTCCTGAGCGGCCGGCCATCCGGCCGTCTTGCCGGCGCGACACCCAATGAGAAAGGGCCGGAACCGTGGTGTACGGTGTCCGGCCCTTCGGCGACCAGCGGCGCTGCGCGGGTGGCCCGCGCCACGGCACGCGGGCGTGCCGCTCGGCTTACGTCCAGTTCTGCGTCGGCACGTGATCGCGGTGGCCCTTGATCTTGTTGCCGTCGTCGATGAACACCAGCTTCGGCTTCCAGCCGGCCTGCAGCTCGGCTTCGTCGACCATCGCGAACGCGGCGATGATCACGAGGTCGCCGAGCTGCGCGCGGCGCGCGGCCGAGCCGTTCAGCGAGATCATCCCGCTGCCGCGCTCGCCCTTGATCGCGTACGTCGAGAAGCGCTCGCCGTTGTTGATGTTCCAGATGTCGATCCGTTCGTTTTCGATCAGGCCCGCCGCTTCGAGCAGGTCTTCGTCGATCGCGCACGAACCTTCGTAGTGCAGTTCGCAGTGCGTGACCGCCGCACGATGGATCTTCGATTTGAGCATGTGGCGCTGCATGGTGTCTCCGTGATGCGTCGTGAGGGGCGCGGGCGGGCCGGCCGTCAGATTTCCAGGTTGTCGATGAGGCGCGTCGCGCCGAGCTTCGCGGCCGCGAGCACGACGAGCGGCTCGCCGGCCTCGAGTTCGGCGGCGCTCGGCGCGATCAGGTTCGCGCGGCGGCGGATCGCGATGTAGTCGGGCACCCAGCCGCGTTCGGCCAGGTGCGTGTGCGCGTGCTGCTCGAGCTTGCCGAGGTCGCGTTCGCCGCCGAGCACGCTGTCGCGCACGCGCTGCAGCGTTTTCGCCAGTTCCGGCGCTTCCTTGCGCTCGTCGGTCGTCAGGTAGCGGTTGCGCGACGACAGCGCGAGGCCGTCCTCGTCGCGCACGGTCTCGGCCGCGATGATCTCGACCGGCAGCGCGAGCTGCTGGCACATCCGGCGCACGATCATCAGCTGCTGGTAATCCTTCTTGCCGAACACGGCGACGCGCGGCTGCACGCAGGACATCAGCTTCGTGACGACCGTGCACACGCCGGCGAAGAAGCCGGGCCGGAACTCGCCTTCGAGAATCCCGCCGAGATCGTCCGGCGGCAGCACGCGATACTCCTGCGGCTCAGGGTACATGTCGCGCTCGGTCGGCGCGAACAGCACGTATACGTTGTTCTGCTGCAGCTTCTCGATATCGTCCTGGAGCGTGCGCGGGTACTTGTCGAAATCCTCGTTCGGGCCGAATTGCAGCCGGTTGACGAAGATGCTCGCCACGACCGGGTCGCCGTGCTGGCGCGCGAGGCGCATCAGCGACAGGTGCCCTTCGTGCAGGTTGCCCATCGTCGGCACGAACGCCGTGCGGTTCTGTCCGCGCAGCTGGTCGCGCAGTTCCTGGATCGAGCTGATGACTTTCATGATCGGGTAGCGGGTTCCTCGCGCAGGCGCGCGTTGACGCCGCGGCAGCGGCGTCGGGGTCGAAGCGGAGAACGCCGGCGCGCGGGCGGCGCATCGGACGTCGGCGGATTGTAGAGGATTTGGCCGCGCGACGCATCGATAAAAGAACGATCGTTCACTTTATAGTGGGGCGTGCCGGACACCCGCCGGACGGCCGTCCGCCGCGGCGAAGCCGCGAGCGTCGGGATGAACCGCGGAGCGGGGAAACGGCTGAGGGAAGACCTTACGCGGGCAGGTACGCGAGGCGCACGTAGATCGGCGCGAACGGCTCGGCCTGCGTGATTTCGAGCAGCGATTCGCGCGCGAGTTCGAGCATCGCGATGAAATTCACGACGACGACCGGTACGCCGCGCGACGTGTCGAACAGGTCGGCGAACTCCATGAAGCGCGCGTTCTGCAGCCGGCGCAGGATCAGGCTCATGTGTTCGCGCACCGACAGCTCCTCGCGGGAGATCTTGTGGTGCTGCACGAGCTTCGCGCGCTTGAGCACATCGGCCCACGCGGCGCGCAAGTCGTCCGAATTCACGTCGGGAAAGCGCGGCGTGACGCTTTGCTCGATGTACACCTCGGCGCGCAGGAAATCACGGCCGAGCTGCGGCAACTGATCGAGCCGCTGCGCGGCGAGCTTCATCTGCTCGTATTCGAGCAGCCGGCGCACGAGTTCGGCGCGCGGATCCTCGGCTTCCTCGCCGGTGTCGGCCTTCTTCACCGGCAGCAGCATCCGCGACTTGATCTCGATCAGCATCGCGGCCATCAGCAGGTACTCGGCCGCGAGCTCGAGGTTCGACGCGCGGATCTGGTCGACGTAGCCCAGATATTGCGCGGTGACCTGCGCCATCGGGATGTCGAGCACGTTGAAGTTCTGCTTGCGGATCAGGTACAGCAGCAGGTCCAGCGGGCCTTCGAACGTTTCGAGGAACACCTCGAGCGCGTCGGGCGGGATGTAGAGATCCTGCGGCAGCTTGAAGAGCGGCTCGCCGTACAGGCGAGCGAACGCCGCGACACCGTCGACCGTGTCGGGCGTCGAATCGGCGCCCGCGGGCGCGGCGATCGCGTCGTCCTGCCGGGCGGCGCTGGCCTCGTCGGCGGCGCTCACGTCGTCAGAAGTTCTGGTAGTAGACGTACGACGTTTGCTTCACGCGCGATTCCTGCTGCTCGGCGCGCTCTTCGAGATCGATCGGCTGCTTGTCCCACAGAAGGGAACGGCCCTTGCGCTGCTCTTCCTCGAGCGTCGGCTTCTGCTGCTTGAGCTGGTTCAGGAACTGCGTGACGTCGGACTGGTACGGCATGGCTGGATCTTCCGTTTCGGGCGGCGCACGGTGCGCCGGATTCGCGATGGCGGGATTTTACCGCATCGCGGGGAACAGCCGGCGCCAATCGCGCGTCGAATCCGCGGGCCGGTACCGGCGGACACCGTGCGGCGGCCCTTCCGGCGCCTTGGCACTCTTTCACAATCGTTTGGCTGTGACGCCGGCGCCCTGTGGTCAAATACAGGGTTTTCCACGAAACCGTAACCATCCAGGACGGCGAGGTCATATTTGGCGGGGCAGTCGAACCAGCAAGCACACACGGCGCATCACGCGGGCCCGCGCGCGGCCCGCGATCGCGCCGGCGCCGCGGCCCGCGTCGCGCGGGCGGCCCTCGCGGGTTGCCTGGCCGCGTGTTTCGCGCTGCCGGCCCATGCGAAATACGACGTCGACATCGACGCGCCGCGCTCGATCCGCAAGCTCCTGAAGACCCATCTCGATATTGCCCGCTTCGCGAAGCGTGACGACATCAGCGACGACCAGTTCGACTTCCTCGTGACCGCCACGCCGCAGCAGGTGCGCGATTTGACCGCGACGGCCGGCTATTTCTCGCCGGTCGTGCGTACCGACGTGCGCACCCGCGACGGCAAGCGCGACGTGCACATCGCGGTCGATCCGGGCAAGCAGACCGTCGTGTCGACGGTCGACCTGACGTTCAAGGGGCCGGTCGAGACCGAGGACCCGAAGCAGGAAACCGCGACCCGTTTCGCGTTCTCGATGAAGCCGGGCGATCCGTTCACGCAATCCGACTGGGACGACGCGAAGGGCGCGGCGCTCCGGCAACTGCAGTCGCGCCGCTATCTCGGCGCGAAGATCGTGTCGTCCGAGGCGCGCATCGATCCGCGCACGCAGCGTGCGACGCTCGCGGTCGCGTTCGACAGCGGCCCGACGTTCACGATCGGCAAGGTTGATGTCGACGGCGTGCGCCGTTATCCGGAAAAGATCGTCACGAACGTCAATCCGCTGTCGGAAGGCGAGATCTACGACGTGCAGCGGATCGCCGAATTGCAGCGCCAGTTGCAGAACACGCCGTACTACGCGAGCGTCGCGATCGACGTCGGCGACGATACGTCGAAGCCCGAGCGCACGCCCGTGCACGTGAAGGTCAGCGAGTTTCCGTACAACAACATCCGCGGCGGCGTCGGCTTCGCCACCGATACCGGGCCGCACGTGCAGGGTTCCTATACGTATCTCGACACGTTCGGCGCCGCGTGGCCGCTGACCGTGTCGGGCCGGCTCGACCAGATCCAGCAGTACGGGCAGGTCCAGCTGTCGATGCCGCCGGGCGAGAAGGGCTGGACCAACAGCGTGCTCGCGTCGTACACGAACACCAACGTGTCGGACACGCGCATCTACAGCGCGCGGGTCGGCGTGCAGCGCACGCGCACCGGCCAGTTCATCGACTATGCGTATTCGCTGATGTACTACCAGGATCGGCTCGACCAGAACGGCGCGGGGCCGACCACGAGCCGCGCGCTGGTGCCGCAGTGGGCGTGGACCCGCCGCAACGTCGACGATCCGCTGTTCCCGCGCTCGGGCAACCTGATTCATGCGGAGGCCGGCTTCGCGGTCAAGGGCGTGCTGGCCGACGAGAGCTTCATTCGCGGCTACGCGCGCGGCCAGCAGTATTTGCCGATCGGCAAGCGCGACCTGTTCGTGTTCCGCGCGGAACTCGGCGGCGTGTTTACGAGCGGCAGCTCGACCGGCGTGCCGGCGTCGCTGCTGTTCCGCGCCGGCGGCTCGAACTCGGTGCGCGGCTACGGTTACCAGAGCATCGGCAACAGCGTCGACGGCTCCGTTTTGCCGACCAAGTACCTGATGACGGGGACGGCCGAATACCAGCACTGGTTCAACCGCGACTGGGGCGCCGCGACGTTCTTCGACATCGGCACCGCGACCGATGCATGGGGCGAGCGCGTGTTTTACCCGGGCGTGGGCGTCGGTGCACGCTGGCGCAGCCCGGTCGGCCCGATCAACGTCGACGTCGCGTACGGCTTGCGCAACCACAGCGTGCGCCCGTACCTGACGCTCGGCATCGCTTTCTGAACCCGCCGCCCTATTGACGACGACCCGCACGACGAACCGCATGACGAAGGACCCGAACGACACGCCGCCGCCTCACGATCCGGATTCGCCCGACGGCGCGCCCGACACGCCGCCGCGCGCGCCGCGTCGCGGCCGCGCGTGGCGTGTCATTGCGTGGACGCTCGCGACGGTCGTGCTGCTCGTCGTGCTGGCGGCGGGGCTCGTGCTGGGCGCGGTGACGACCGAGCGCGGCACGCGGCTCGCGTGGCAGGCGGCCGGCAAGGTGCTCGGCACGCGGCTCGCGGGCACGCTCGAAGGCGGCTCGCTCGCGACCGGCGTGCGCTTGCGCGGGTTCGCGTGGACGAGCCCCGACGGCACCGGCACCGAGGTGCGCATCGACCGGCTCGACGGCCGTTGGGCATTGACCCGCGCGCCGTGGCGGCTGTCCATCGCCTATCTGCGCGCGGGCACGATCGACGTGCGGATCGCGCCGGGGCCGTCGACGCCGAGCACGACGCCGCAGGACCTGAGCCTGCCGCTGCAGGTGCGGATCGACGACCTGCGCGTCGATCGCCTCGCCATTCACGAAGGCACGTCGACGACGCAGCTCGACCATCTCGCGCTGAACGGCCGCAGCGACGGCCGTCACCATGAACTCGTGCTCGACGGCGTCGATACGCCGTACGGCGCGCTGACCGCGCGCGCGAAGCTCGACGGCGTGAAGCCGTTCGCGCTGACCGGTGAAGCGACCTACGCGGGCAAGCTGTCGGACGAGCCGGTCGACGCGCGGGCCCGCGTGTCGGGTTCGCTCGAGGCGCTCGTCGCAGACGTCGACGCGAGCGGGATGAAGCTGAACGGGCGCGCGCACGTCGAGGCCGCGCCGTTCGGCACGGTGCCGCTCACGCGCGCGTCGCTCGCGTTCGACCACGTGAACCCGCAAGCATTGTCGCCCGGCGCGCCCGCGGCCGATCTCGCGGTGCGCGCGGAACTCGCACCGGTGAGCGCACAGGCAGGCTCGGCGCCCGCGAAGGGTTTCGCGGTGACGGGCCCGGTGTCGATCGTCAACGCGAAGCCGGGCACGCTCGGCGACCATCTTCTGCCGGTGATCGACGCGCATGCGACCGTGCATCTCGACGCGCACGCGCAACGGATCGACGGCCTCGCGCTGAAGCTGATCCGCGACGGCAGCGTGACCGGCGGCGGCACGCTCACGGGCGGCAAGGGCCGCTTCGATCTGAAGGTTGCGAACCTCGACCTGAACGCGTTCGTCGCCGAGCTGCGGCCGATGCGCCTCGGCGGCCCGCTCGGCGTGACGCTCGCGGGCGACGTGACGACCGTCGATTTCAACCTGAACGATCCGAAGCTCGCGCTCGGCGCACGCGCCAAGGTCGCGCTCACGCGGCAGCAGACCGTGCTGACCGACACGCGCGTGACGGCGGGCAAGGGGCGCATCGACCTGACGGGCGTGTTCCGCCACGACGCGCATTCGAGCTACGACGCGAAGGCGACGCTGACCGCGTTCGATCCGCTGCTGCTCGCCGCGATGAGCGCGCCGAAGGCGGGCGGCGGCAAGGCGCCCGCGACGGCCGCCAAGGCCCCGGCCAAGCGCGGCGAAACGCGCGTATCGGGCACGCTGACCGCGTCGGGCGCGTTCGCGCCGCAGGTGTCGACGAAGGCGACCTTCAAGCTCGCCGACAGCCTGTACGACGGCGTGCCGCTGACCGGCGCCGGCGTCGTGCAGCTCGCCGGCTCGCGAATCCTGCCGAGCAACGCGAACCTGTCGATCGCCGGCAACCACGTCGACCTGCGCGGCAGCTTCGGCGCGCCCGGCGACCGGCTGCGCTTCGTCGTCGACGCGCCGCAGCTCGACCGGCTCGGCTTCGGCGTCCAGGGGCTCGTGCAGGCGCAAGGCGACCTGACCGGCAGCTTCGCGCATCCGAACGTGACGGCGACCTACAAGGCCGAGCACGTCGTCGTCGGTTCGAACCGGATCGGCACCGCCCAGGGCCGCGCGGACATCCGCGATGGCGCGCACGGCGCGCTCGTGTTCACGGCCGACGCGTCCGACATCGCGCTCGGTTCGTTCCAGCTGAAATCGTTGCGCGCGAACCTCGACGGCACGCGCGCGAAGCACACGCTCGACGCGTCGGCGCTCGGGGTGGCCGGTGGCCGCGTGATCGACCTGACGCTCGCGGCGAACGGCGGCGTGGTCGAGAACCGCGACGGCATGCGCTGGGACGGCACCGTCACGCGGCTCGCGAATCGCGGCACGCCGGCGCTCGCGCTGCAGGCGCCGCTGACGATATCGGCCGGCGCCGGCCGCGTGACGCTCGGCGCGACGCGGCTTACGCTCGAAGGTGCGGCGATCGACCTGAAATCGTTCGTGTTCGACCGCGGCCAGATGCGCTCGGCGGGCGCCGTGACCGGCGCGTCGGTCGCGCGTTTCCTCGAGGTTCGCCAGGCGCTGACCGGCCAGCGGCCGCCGGTGCGGACCGACGTCGTGCTCGATGCCGACTGGGATTTCGCGCTCGGCGCGAACGCGACGGGCTACGTGCAGGTGAAGCGCCGCGGCGGCGACGTGACGATCGAGACCGGGCGCGGCATCGCATCGCTCGGCCTGACCGACCTGTCCGCCCGCGCGAGCTTCGCGCCCGGCAACCGGCTCAACGTGACGGCACTCGCGAAGGCGAGCCGGATCGGCACGCTCGACGCGAACGTCACGGTGCCGTTCGCGCTGCGCGACGGTGTGTTCGGCCTCGTCGACGACGGTCCGCTGGCGGGCCGCATCGACGCCGACATTCCGGCGCTGAAGACCACCGGCAACCTGTTCGGGCCGAGCTACCTGCTCGGCGGGCGCGCAGCGCTGAAGCTCACGGTCTCCGGCACGCCGGTGAAACCGAACCTGTCTGGGACGCTGACGGGCGACGAGCTTTCAGCGACGCTGATCGACCAGGGCGTGCAGTTGAAGGACGGCATCGTGCGCGTGAAGCTGTCGGACAACCTCGTCGAATTCCAGCAGGTCGAATTTCACGGCGGCGACGGCACGCTGCGCGCGCTCGGCCGCGTGCGGCTCGACGGCGAGGCGCCGGACCTGACCGCCAGCATCGTCGCGGACAAGCTCGAACTGTTCGCGGCGCCGGACCGCAAGCTGTCGCTGTCGGGCAAGGCCACCGTCGCGAACGACGGGCCGCGCGGCGCGCTGTCGATCGACGGCAAGTTCATGGTCGACCGCGCGCTGTTCGACCTGCCCGAGCAGTCGGCGCCGCACCTGTCCGACGACGTCGTGATCGTGCAGCCGGACGGCACGGTGCGCGGCGAGACGCCCACCGGCACCGCGGCCGCGAAGCCGAAGCCGGTCGAAAACAAGCCGGCGCCGTCGCTGGCGCCGCGCGCGAACATCGACGTCGGGCTCGGCAACAACTTCCGCTTCAAGGGCCACGGCGCGGATCTCGGGCTGCGCGGCACGATCACCGTGATGAGCGCGCCGGGCGTGCCGCTGCGCGCGGTCGGCAACGTGCGCGTGACCGAAGGCTCGACGTACACGACGTTCGGCCGCAAGCTCGCGATCGAGAACGGCTTCTTCACGTTCAACGGCCCCGTGTCGAACCCGGGCGTCAACATCCTCGCGATGCGGCGCAACCAGGAGGTCGAGGCCGGCGTGCAGGTGACGGGCACGATCCAGTCGCTGACGGTCAAGCTCGTGTCGGAGCCGAACGTCACGGACAACGAAAAGCTGTCGTGGCTGCTGTTCGGGCACGGCACCGACCAGGGCAACAACGTCGGCCAGCAGGGGGCGATGACGGCGGCGCTCGGGCTGCTCGGCAGCGTGACCGGCAAGCGGGTCGCGCAGACCTTCGGTCTCGACGAGGTGTCGGTCGGCCGCAGCGAGGTCGGCCTGACCGATCCGCAGGTCGTGCTGGTGTCGAAGGCGATCAACGAGCGGTTCGTGCTCGGCTTCGAGCAGGGGCTGCAATCGGCGGCCAACGCGTTCAAGGCGACGATCAACCTGACGCGCTTCTGGTCGGTGTCCGCGTACGGCGGCACGTTCCAGGGCGTCGACCTGAACTACACGCGGCGGTTCGACCGCTGGTTCGGGCAGCGCTGACGAAGGGCGCGGCATACCGGGCAGCGATAAAAAAGCCCCGCACGATGCAAGTCGTGCGGGCTTTTTTGCGCAAGCAGCAGCTGCGCGTTGCGCTTACTTCACGCGCATGCCGGGCTTCGCGCCGCTGTGCGGTTCGAGGATGTAGAGGCCCGGTTCCGCCTTCTCGTCGGTGGCCGATGCGGCGAGCACCATCCCTTCGGACAGGCCGAACTTCATCTTGCGCGGCGCGAGGTTCGCGACCATCACCGTCAGCTTGCCGACGAGCTGCTCGGGCTGATACGCGGACTTGATGCCCGAGAACACGTTGCGGGTCTTTTCCTCGCCGACGTCGAGCGTGAGCTGCAGCAGCTTGTCCGAGCCTTCGACCGCCTGACACGCGACGATCTTCGCGATGCGCAGATCGATCTTCGCGAAATCGTCGATCGAGATCGGTGCGTCGTCGGCGCCGTTCACGGCCGCCGGCTTCGCGCTCGCCTTCGCGTTGCTCTTCGCATCCTTCGCGGCATTGGCGCCCGCGGCGGCCGCGCCGGCTGCCTCGGCCTGCAGCGAATCGCGGTTCGCGGCGAGCAGCGCTTCGATCTGCTTCGCATCGACGCGCGTCATCAGGTGCTGGTACGCCTTGATCGGTTGCGCCGACGACAGCGGCTTCGCGGCGTCGGCCCACGCGAGCGGCGCGATCCCGAAGAACGCCTCGACCGCAACGGCCACGCGCGGCATCACCGGCTTCAGCGCGAGCGACAGCAGGCGGAAGGCCTCGAGGCTCACGCTGCAGGTTTCGTGCAGCGCGACCGCGTTGGCCGGGTCCTTCGCGAGATCCCACGGCTTCGCGCCGTCGACGTACGCGTTCACTTCGTCCGCGAGCTCCATCGTGTGGCGCAGCGCGCGGCCGTATTCGCGTGCTTCGTAGCTCGCGGCGATCTGTGGAATCGCATCGCGCAGCTTTGCGACGAGCGGATGATTCATCGCGCTGTCCTGCACGCGACCGTCGAAACGCTTGATCAGGAAGCCGGCCGCGCGGCTCGCGATGTTCACGTACTTGCCGACGAGGTCGCTGTTCACGCGCGCCTGGAAGTCGTCGAGGTTCAGGTCGATGTCTTCCATCGTCGCGTTCAGCTTCGCGGCGAAGTAGTAGCGCAGCCACTCGGGGTTCAGGCCGGTGTCGATGTAGCTCTGCGCGGTGATGAACGTGCCGCGCGACTTCGACATCTTCGCGCCGTCGACCGTCAGGAAGCCGTGCGCGAACACGTTGGTCGGCGTGCGGTGGCCCGAGAATTCGAGCATCGCGGGCCAGAACAGCGTGTGGAAGTACAGAATGTCCTTGCCGATGAAGTGGTACTGCTCGGCCTTCGAGCCCGGGCGGATCCACGCATCGAAATCGATGCCGTTGCGCTCGCACAGGTTCTTGAAGCTCGCGTAGTAGCCGACCGGCGCGTCGAGCCACACGTAGAAATACTTGCCGGGCGCACCGGGGATCTCGAAGCCGAAGTACGGCGCGTCGCGCGAGATGTCCCAGTCGGCGAGCTTGGATTCGCCGGCGTCGCCGAGCCATTCGCGCATCTTGTTGGTCGCTTCGGGCTGCGCGAGGCCGCTCACCCACTCGCGCAGGAACGATTCGCAGCGCGGGTCGGACAGGCGGAAGAAGTAGTGCTTCGAGGTCTTGCGCACCGGCGTCGCGCCCGACACGACCGAATACGGATTCAGCAGTTCGGTCGGCAGGTAGGTCGAGCCGCACACCTCGCAGCTGTCGCCGTACTGGTCCTTCGCGTGACACTTCGGACACTCGCCCTTGATGAAGCGGTCCGGCAGGAACATTTCCTTGACCGGATCGTAGGCTTGCTCGATTTCGCGTTCGGCGATCAGGCCGGCTTCCTGCAGCGCGAGATAGATGTTCTCGCTCAGCACGCGGTTTTCTTCCGAATCGGTCGTGTAGAAATTGTCGAACGACACGCCGAAGCTGTCGAAGTCGCGCTTGTGCTCGGTCCACACGCGGTCGATCAGCTGCTTCGGCGTCAGGCCTTCCTTCTCCGCGCGCAGCATGATCGGCGTGCCGTGCGTATCGTCGGCGCCGATGTAGTAGACCTCATGGCCATGCATTCGCAGCGTCCGCACCCAGATGTCGGTCTGGATGTACTCGACCAGGTGGCCGATGTGGATCTGCCCGTTGGCATAGGGCAGTGCGGACGTAACGAGGATCTGGCGGCTGCCTTGCGGCGCCGCAGCCTGCACGGAAGTGAGGTCGGATGCGGACATAGGGTCTGGAGAAGAACAGCGGGAAAAACGACGGGAAACTGCGATTCTAGCAGGGGCGCGGGCTCGCGCGGCGGGCGGGTGCCGTGGACCGGCCGGCTGCAGGGAGGAGGTCGCCCAAGTGCCGCGCCCGGCGGCGCGATGCTGCGGCGCAGCATGAATTCTGCGGGCAAAAAAAACCGGGGCGGATACGGCCCCGGAGCAACAACGACAAGAGGAGAATGGTGACGCGCCGGCAACACCAGCCACGTACCGTAAATACTGACCACGGCCTGCGACAGAAGTTCGAAAATTTTTTCGATTTGTTACCGGCTCCGCCGAAAGCCTTATCCGGCGGGGCTGTGCGGGCAGGATGCCCGCACGATTCCCCTCGTGGTTGCGCTTACTGATGCTGTTGCGGCGCGCGCAGGTAGATCTCGACGCGGCGGTTCTGTGCGCGGCCGGCTTCGGTCGCGTTGTCCGCGATCGGGTTCGACGGGCCCATGCCTTGCGCCGACAGACGGCCGCCATTCACGCCGCGCTGCACGAGCGCGTTCACGACGCTTTGCGCGCGGTTCTGCGACAGCGTCTGGTTCAGCTGCTGCGAGCCCGTGCTGTCCGTGTAGCCGACGATCGACGCCGTGACTTGCGGGTTCTGGTTCAGCGTCGTCGCGAGGTCGTTCAGCAGCGGCGTGAACGCCGGCGTGATCGCGTACTGGTTCGTCGCGAACGTGACCGAGCTCGGCACGTTCAGCTTCAGCGAGCCGTCCGGCTGCTCGGTGACCTGCGTGCCCGTCTGCGCTGCCGACGGCGCGAGCTTGTTCTTGATCGCCTGCCAGTTGTAACCCGTCACGCCACCGACCAGTGCGCCGACGCCCGCGCCGATCGCCGCGCCCTTGCCGCCACCGGCCAGTGCCCCGATCCCCGCGCCCAGCGCCGCGCCCGTGCCGGTACCGACGGCCGTATTGTTGCCTTGCTGCGTGGCGCAGCCTGCCAGCAGTGCGCCGGCGAGTGCGAATACGGACAGGCGAGTCGCGATTTTCATGTTCATCTTGGATTCCTCTCTTGGTTGAACGAGTCGACAACGACGACAAACAACAGTTATGGCTCCCTGCGCGGGCCGTCCGAAAAAGGAGGGCCGGCCTGCGCTTGCGGCAGCCGCCGAGGCGGTCGCATGCCCTGTCCGTCAGCGTGGCTGTTCGGGCAGCGCGACGCGTCAGCCTCTACAATATAGGCGGTGAGCGGCCGATTTGGCCCTATAGCATGCCGCACGCGAAGAGTGCGCCGGGTCGCGCGTTCGCGCAATGGCGTGCAACAGATTCTTTCACTTTTCCCGATTTTCGCAGCGTAATTTGATATTTTTTGACGTTTGCGCGCGAGAAAAACGTTTTCATGGAGTTTTGATGAGCATTGACCGGGCACAAGTCGACGCCGCGCTGGCGGCAGTCGTCGACCCCAATACCGGCCGCCCGTACGCGGCGAACAAGGGCGTGCGCAACGTCGCGATCGACGGCGATGTCGTGGCGCTCGACGTGGTGCTCGGTTATCCGGCGCGCAGCCAGCACGATGACGTGCGCGCACGCGTCGCCACGGCGCTCCAGGCCGTGCCGGGCGTGCGCGGCGCACGCGTCGCCGTGTCGCAGGAGATCGTCGCGCATACGGTGCAGCGCGGCGTGAAGCTGTTGCCGAATGTGAAGAACATCGTCGCGGTCGCGTCGGGCAAGGGTGGCGTCGGCAAGAGCACGACGGCTGTCAACCTCGCGCTTGCGCTCGCCGCGGAAGGCGCGTCGGTCGGCATTCTCGACGCCGACATCTACGGCCCGTCGCTGCCGACGATGCTCGGCATCCACGGCCAGCGCCCCGAGTCGCCGGACAACCAGTCGATGAACCCGCTCGTCGGCCATGGGCTGCAGGCGAACTCGATCGGCTTCCTGATCGAGGAAGACAACCCGATGGTGTGGCGCGGGCCGATGGCGACGTCGGCGCTCGAGCAACTGCTGCGCCAGACCAACTGGCGCGAGCTCGACTACCTGATCGTCGACATGCCGCCGGGCACGGGCGACATCCAGCTCACGCTCGCGCAGCGCGTGCCCGTCACCGGTGCGGTGATCGTCACGACGCCGCAGGACATCGCGCTGCTCGATGCGAAGAAGGGACTGAAGATGTTCGAGAAGGTCGGGATTCCGATCCTCGGCATCGTCGAGAACATGAGCATCCACATCTGCTCGAACTGCGGCCACGAGGAGCACATCTTCGGCGCCGGCGGGGCGGAACGGATGGCGAAGGATTACGACGTGAACGTGCTCGGCAGCCTACCGCTCGACATCGCGATCCGCGAGCGGGCCGACAGCGGCACGCCGACGGTCGCGGCCGAGCCGGACGGTGCGCTCGCGCGTCGCTACCGCGACATCGCGCGCGGGGTCGCGCTGGCGATTGCCGAGCGATCGCGCGACATGACGTCGAAGTTCCCGTCGATCGTTGTTCAAAATACGTAAAACCCTTGCGGGGCGGGGCCTCACGCTGTTTACGGCGCCGCGAGGCGCGGTATCATGGCGACTTTTCCCGGGTCCCTTTACCCGCCCGGCGCGGCCGTCGTGTCAAACGGTCGCCAGCCGGCATGAGGATCGAATGAAACAACGACATCACGGCGTGCGCGCCGGCCGCGCGCGGCGCGCGCTGCTGGCCGCCGCCGCGCTGGGCCTGCTGGCCGGCTGTACCTCCTTTTCCTCGTCGCACGAAAAACGGGCCGACGCGCAACTGCAGCCGACGGTCGGCGCGCAGGCGCGCGGCGCGGTGACGTTCGTCGAGCGCCCGGACGGTGTGCAGGTCACCTACAACCTGGTCGGCCTGCCGCCGAACAGCGATCACGCGCTGCAGGTGCACGAGCGCGGCGACTGCAACGCGGGCGACGGCTCGAGCGCCGGCCAGGTGTTCGCGCCGGCCGCCGACCGGCTGCGCGCCGGCGCGCGCGTCGCCGGCGATCTCGGCAACATCCATGCGGATGCGAACGGCGTCGCGGCCGGCTTCATCGTCGCGCCCGATCTGGCCCTCGACGGCGTGCGCTCGGCGATGAACCGCGCGGCGCTGGTGCACCGCGACTCGAGCGACCCGGCGTTTCCGCAGCATGGCGCGGGGCCCGCGCTGGCCTGCGGCGTGATCCGTTGACGGCCGCCGCGTGCGTGAGCCGATGATCGCGTAAAATGTCCGCCTTTCCCGGCCGCCGCCTTGCGCGAGCGGCCCTCCCCTGACCGTCACGCAGCGTTTCCAGGCGCCCCGATATGAGCATCAAGTCCGACAAATGGATTCGGCGCATGGCCGAAGAGCACAAGATGATCGAGCCGTTCGTGCCCGATCAGGTCCGCGCGTCCGAGGACGGCCGCCGGATCGTCAGCTACGGCACGTCGAGCTACGGCTACGACATCCGCTGCGCGGACGAATTCAAGATCTTCACGAACATCAACTCGACGATCGTCGATCCGAAGAACTTCGACGAGGGTTCGTTTGTCGATTTCAAGGGCGACGTGTGCATCATCCCGCCGAACTCGTTCGCGCTGGCCCGCACCGTCGAATATTTCCGCATTCCGCGCACCGTGCTCACCGTCTGCCTCGGCAAGTCGACCTACGCGCGCTGCGGGATCATCGTCAACGTGACGCCGTTCGAACCCGAGTGGGAAGGCTACGTCACGCTGGAATTCTCGAACACCACGCCGTTGCCCGCGAAGATCTACGCGAACGAAGGCGTCGCGCAGGTGCTCTTCTTCGAAAGCGACGAGGTGTGCGACGTGTCGTACGCCGATCGCGGCGGCAAGTATCAGGGGCAGCGCGGTGTCACGCTGCCGAAAACCTGATCTGGTTGCATAACGTCTCACCAGTTTCCGGGTGACCGCTGCGCGTGACGCGCCGCGGTCGTTCTTTTTGGAGAATCGCCCATGAAGTTTCGTTTCCCCGTCGTCATCATCGACGAAGATTTCCGCTCCGAGAACATCTCGGGCTCCGGCATCCGGGCGTTGGCCGAAGCGATCGAGAAGGAGGGCGTCGAAGTCCTCGGCCTCACGAGCTACGGCGATCTGACGTCGTTCGCGCAGCAATCGAGCCGCGCGTCGTGCTTCATCCTGTCGATCGACGACGACGAACTCATGCTCGGCGAAACCGGCCCGGACGGCGAGCTGCCCGAGCTCGCGACCGCGATCATCGAGCTGCGCGCGTTCGTCACCGAAGTGCGCCGCCGCAACGCGGACATCCCGATCTTCCTGTACGGCGAGACGCGCACGTCGCGCCATCTGCCGAACGACATCCTGCGCGAGCTGCACGGCTTCATCCACATGTTCGAGGACACGCCGGAGTTCGTCGCGCGCCACATCATCCGTGAAGCGAAGGTCTATCTCGACTCGCTCGCGCCGCCGTTCTTCAAGGAACTCGTCAAGTACGCGGACGAAGGCTCGTACTCGTGGCACTGCCCGGGCCACTCGGGCGGCGTCGCGTTCCTGAAGAACCCGCTCGGCCAGATGTTCCACCAGTTCTTCGGCGAGAACATGCTGCGCGCGGACGTCTGCAACGCGGTGGACGAACTCGGCCAGCTGCTCGACCACACCGGCCCGGTGGCGGCGTCCGAGCGCAATGCGGCGCGCATCTTCAGCGCCGATCACCTGTTCTTCGTGACCAACGGCACGTCGACGTCGAACAAGATCGTCTGGCACGCGACGGTCGCACCGGGCGACATCGTGCTGGTCGACCGCAACTGCCACAAGTCGATCCTGCACGCGATCACGATGACGGGCGCGATTCCGGTGTTCCTCACGCCGACGCGCAACCATTTCGGCATCATCGGGCCGATCCCGCGCGACGAATTCAAGCCGGAGAACATCCGCAGGAAGATCGAGGCGAACCCGTTCGCGCGCGAGGCGATGCGCCAGAACCCGGACATGAAGCCGCGCATCCTGACGATCACGCAGAGCACGTACGACGGCGTGGTGTACAACGTCGAGATGATCAAGGACCTGCTCGGCGATCTGCTCGACACGCTGCACTTCGACGAAGCATGGCTGCCGCACGCGACGTTCCACGATTTCTACCGCGACATGCACGCGATCGGCGACGGCCGTCCGCGCACGGGCGCGCTCGTGTTCGCGACCCACTCGACGCACAAGCTGCTCGCGGGCATCTCGCAGGCGTCGCAGATCGTCGTGCAGGATTCGGAGAACCGCACGTTCGACAAGCACCGCTTCAACGAGGCGTACCTGATGCACACGTCGACGAGCCCGCAGTACGCGATCATCGCGTCGTGCGACGTCGCGGCCGCGATGATGGAGCCGCCGGGCGGCACCGCGCTCGTCGAGGAATCGATCGCCGAGGCGATCGACTTCCGCCGCGCGATGCGCAAGGTCGACGCCGAGTACGGCGACGACTGGTTCTTCAGCGTGTGGGGCCCGGACAACCTGTCCGAGGAAGGCATCGGTTCGCGCGAGGACTGGATGCTGAAGCCGAACGACCACTGGCACGGCTTCGGCCCGCTCGCGGAAGGCTTCAACATGCTCGACCCGATCAAGGCGACGATCATCACGCCGGGGCTCGACGTCGACGGCGAGTTCGGCGAGACCGGCATTCCGGCCGCGATCGTCACGAAGTACCTGGCCGAGCACGGGATCATCGTCGAGAAGACCGGCCTGTACTCGTTCTTCATCATGTTCACGATCGGCATCACGAAGGGCCGCTGGAACTCGATGGTGACCGAGCTGCAGCAGTTCAAGGACGACTACGACAACAACCAGCCGCTGTGGCGCGTGCTGCCGGAATTCGTCGCGCAGCATCCGCGCTACGAGCGCGTCGGCCTGCGCGACCTGTGCACGCAGATCCACGACGTGTACCGCGCGAACGACATCGCCCGCCTGACGACCGAGATGTACCTGTCGGACATGGAGCCGGCGATGAAGCCGTCGGACGCGTTCGCGAAGCTCGCGCACCGCAAGATCGACCGCGTGCCGCTCGACGAGCTCGAAGGCCGCGTGACGAGCATCCTGCTCACGCCGTATCCGCCGGGCATCCCGCTGCTGATTCCGGGCGAGCGCTTCAACAAGACGATCGTGAACTACCTGCGGTTCGCGCGCGACTTCAACGAGCGTTTCCCGGGCTTCCACACCGACATCCACGGCCTCGTCGCGGAAGAGGTGAACGGCCGCGTCGAGTACTTCGTCGACTGCGTGCGCGACTGATGGCGCCGCGCGGACGATTCCGGACGATGCGCGCGGCGCTGGCCGCGCTCGTCGTCTGGACGGCAGGATTGGCGGGGCTCGCGGGCGCGGGCGTCGCCCACGCGGAAGTCGCGGCGGCCGACCCGATCGATGTCGCGATGCGGCAATGCCTCGCGCGGCGCGACCGGTCGTCGCCGGCCGGGCAGATCCAGTGCATGGGCGAAGCGCAGCAGCAGTGGCAGGCAGTGATGGACGGCGCGTACCAGCGCCTGTCGAAGGATGCGCCGGCCGACGCGAAGCGCGGCTGGCAGGACAGCCAGCGCCGCTGGCTCACGTGGCGCAAGGACGAAGTGCTGCTGCTGAAGGCCGTGTACGACACGACGCGCGGCACCGCATATGCGATGTCGAGCGCCGACCTGCAGCTGCAGCCGGTGCGCGATCGCGCGCTGGCGCTGCGCGGGGCGGCCGATCGCTATGCCCCGCCGCCGGCAGCCGTGCCGGTCGCGGCGACGAGCGGTGCGCAGGGCGGTGGTGCGGGTGCGCCGGCTGGCGCCAAGCCGGCGAATGCGTCGCGCGATCCGGCGATCCGCCGCGTGCGGCCGTGCGTGCAGGACGCCGCGTGCGAACACGCGCTGTTCGACCTGAACCGCTATTACCAGAAGCTGCGCCGCAAGATGCCCGCGCATTCGGCCGCGACGCTCGTGCGCGCGCAGCGCGCGTGGGTGGCGTTCCGCGATGCGACGGCGCCGCTCGTCGGCGAGGACGGACGCGTCGACCTGATCGGTGCGCGCATCGCGACGATGAAGCGGCTGTCGGAGACGGCCGGCAACCGGTAAAGGACGCGCCGCTTTCGAGTGGGCGACACGACGAAACGGGCACCCTCGGGTGCCCGTTTTGCATGGCGCGGCGTATTGCCTACGCGGGCCTACGCGGGCTGCGACGTGCCCTGCAGCCCGAACCACGACGGCACGAGCGCGACCGCATCGTCGAGCGACGCGAGCACGTGCAGGCTCAGCGCGACGATCTCGGGCGTCGGCGCCTTCAGGTCGGGCACGGTGACGACGGCAGCACCCGCGCTGGCGGCCGACTGCGCGCCGAAGTCGCTGTCCTCGAACGCGACGCACGCGTGGGCCGGCACGCCGAGACGCTCGGCCGCGAGCCGGTAGACGGCCGGGTCGGGCTTGCCGCGCGCGACTTCGTCGCCGCCCGCGATCGCACGGAAGAACGGCAGCACGCCGACCGCGCCGAGCCGCGCGCGGATCACGTCGCCCGCGGACGACGACGCGACCGCGCACGGAATGCCCGCCCGCGCGAGCGTTTCGAGCAGCTCGAGCGCGCCCGGCTTCAGCGGAAACTTCGGATGGGGTTCGGGGGCGGCGAGTTGCTCGCGCACGCGGATGCGCACCGCGTCGAACGTATCGGGGTCGCCGATCAACCGCGCCAGGATCACCTGGCCCTCGGCGAACGACCGGCCGACGATCTGCAGGTAATCGATCTCGGTCAGCACGACGCCGTGCGCATTCGACACGTCGATCCACGTGTTCATGATGGTCCGCTCGGAATCGACGAGCAGGCCGTCCATGTCGAAGAGCGCGGCGGAAAAGGTCATCGGGGGCATCCGTGAAGCGGGGAAAGCAGCGGGCGGCGCGAGGGCCGCCCGAATGAAAAACGGACGCCGAAGGCGTCCGTCCGGAACCGCAGGCCGTTACTTGGCCAGCGCGGCGCGGGCCGCCTTGACGGCCGCACGCACCTGATCGGGCGAGGTGCCGCCCGGATGGTTGCGGCTCGCGACCGACCCTTCGAGCGTCAGGTAGCCGAACACGTCGTCGCCGATCAGGTGCGCGACGTTCGGCAGTTCCTGCTTCATCTCGTCGAGCGTCAGGTCGGCGAGGTCGATGCCGCGGTCGTCGCAGATCTTCACCGCGTGCGCGACGGCTTCGTGCGCGTCGCGGAACGGCAGGCCGCGCTTGACCAGGTAGTCGGCGAGGTCGGTGGCGGTCGAGAAGCCCTGCAGCGCGGCCGCGCGCATCGCGTCCGGCTTCACGGTGATGCCGGCGACCATCTCGGCGAAGATCCGCAGCGTGTCGGCGACGGTGTCGACCGTGTCGAACAGCGGTTCCTTGTCTTCCTGGTTGTCCTTGTTGTACGCGAGCGGCTGGCCCTTCATCAGCGTGAGGAGCGCCATCAGGTGGCCGTTCACGCGGCCGGTCTTGCCGCGCGCGAGCTCGGGCACGTCCGGGTTCTTCTTCTGCGGCATGATCGAGCTGCCGGTGCAGAAGCGGTCGGCGATGTCGATGAAGCCGACGCGCGGGCTCATCCACAGCACGAGTTCTTCGGAGAAGCGCGACACGTGCGTCATCACGAGCGCGGACGCCGCCGTGAATTCGATCGCGAAGTCGCGATCGGACACCGCGTCGAGCGAGTTCGCGCAGATGCCGTCGAAGCCGAGCGTCTTCGCGACCGCGTGACGGTCGATCGGGTAGCTCGTGCCCGCGAGCGCGGCCGCGCCGAGCGGCAGGCGGTTCACGCGGGTGCGGCAGTCGCGCATGCGTTCGGCGTCGCGCGTGAACATCTCGACGTACGCGAGCAGGTGGTGGCCGAACGTGACCGGCTGCGCGACCTGCAGGTGCGTGAAGCCGGGCATGATCGTATCGGCGTTCTGTTCCGCGAGGTCGATCAGCGCGCCGCGCAGGTCGTTCAGCAGGCCGCCGATGCGGTCGATCTCGCCGCGCAGCCACAGGCGGATGTCGGTCGCGACCTGGTCGTTGCGCGAGCGGCCCGTGTGCAGGCGCTTGCCGGCATCGCCGATCAGCGCGGTCAGGCGCGCCTCGATGTTCAGGTGGACGTCTTCCAGGTCGAGCTGCCATTCGAATTCGCCGCGCTCGATCTCGCCCTTGATCTGCGCCATCCCGCGTTCGATCGCGGCGAGGTCGTCGGCGTTGATGATCTTCTGCGCGGCGAGCATGTTCGCGTGCGCGAGCGAGCCGGCGATGTCGACGAGCGCGAGGCGCTTGTCGAAAAACACCGACGACGTGTAGCGCTTGACCAGCTCCGACATCGGTTCCGAGAAGCGGGCCGACCAGGCCTCGCCCTTTTTGTGCAGTTGGGACGTCATGGCGATTCTTCGAAGGGGAGTTGGGCGGCCGTGAGCCGCCGAGGGAATCCCGCGATTCTAACATTCGCGGGCCGGCCGACCGCCGCCGGCGCGGGGGCCGGCGCGCTCAGTCGCGCACCAGCACGACGAGCTTCAGGTCCTCGCGGTGCGTGGGCTTCAGCGTGATCTGCTGGTACACCAGACGGCCATCGGCCGGATGGTCGAATTCGCGCAGGCCGCCTTCGCGCTCGAACACGTCCTGCGACGCCCAGTACTGTGCGAACGCGTCGCTGCCGGTGGTCAGCGCGTCGATCAGCGCGCGCGTCGGCGCGTCGGTCAGGTGGCGGATCGCATCGGCGCGGAATTCGGCCGCGAGCCGCCGCGCGCGGGTGTCCCAGTCGACGATCAGCGTGCGTGCGGCCGGCGACATGAACGTGAAGCGCAGCAGGTTGCGGTCGTGCTCGTCGTCGAGCCAGCCGGAAAAGAGCGCGGCGGCCGGCGCGTTCCACGCGAGCGCGTTCCATTGGCGATCGAGCACGTAGGCTGGCGTCGCGATGGCCGCGACGGTGGCGGCGAGCGTCGGCGGCAGGTCGCCGCCCGCGACGTCGGGCTCGGCCGGGTCGCGCTGCGCGGCCAGCTCGAACAGGTACGCGCGCTCGGCCTTCGACAGCTGTAGCGCGACGGCGATCCGGGCGAGCGCGTCGGCGGAGGCCGACACGGGCCGGCCCTGTTCGATCCACGTGTACCAGGTCGGGCTCACGCCGCACAGTTGCGCGACTTCCTCGCGCCGCAGCCCCGGCGTGCGGCGGCGCGGGCCGGGCGGCAGGCCGACCGCCTGCGGCGACAGCCGCTCGCGGTGGGCGCGGATGAATTCGCCGAGCGCGCGGGCGGGCGTGGCGTCGAGCGGCGGGACGGGGGCGGAGGACGGCTGGTTCATGCGGAAACGGCGAAGTGGAAGCGAAAACGCGGCAACGATCGAACGATCAGACAGGTGGATCGAATACCAGAATAACTACTTAACTTGTACTGGTACAAGCGCAGGCCTATTGTAGCGGCTCGCGCGCTGGCAGGGCAGCGGGCGTCCCACACAATGCGATGCACGGGGCCGGATCGCGCGCTGAAGCGCCGGGATCGGCCGACTGCATCAAGGAAAGGAGCGAACGATGAAACACCACGACCAGGTCGCCGACGCATTCGGCACGACGGCCGCCGCCTATCTGACGAGCACGGTTCATGCGACGGGCGCCGACCTGCAGACGCTCGCCGACGCGGTGAGCGCGACGCCCGACGCCGCGGTGCTCGACCTCGGTTGCGGCGCCGGCCACGCGAGCTTCGCGGTCGCTCCGCACGTGCGCGACGTGGTCGCGTACGATCTCGCCGCGCCGATGCTCGCGACCGTCGAAGCGGCCGCGCGCGAACGCGGGCTCGCGAACGTCCGCACGCAGCAGGGGCCGGCCGAGCGGCTGCCGTTCGACACCGCGACGTTCGACTGGGTCGTGAGCCGGATGAGCGCGCACCACTGGCACGACATGCGCGCGGCGCTCGCCGAGGTGCGCCGCGTGCTGAAGCCGGGCGGCCGTGTGCTGATGATCGACATCGCCGGCAACGACCATCCGCTGCTCGATACGTACCTGCAGGCCGCGGAAGTGCTGCGCGACGCGTCGCACGTGCGCGACTACCGCGCGGACGAATGGCTCGCGATGTTCCGCGCAGCCGGTTTCGACGCGCAGGTGCACAGCCGCTGGCGGCTGCCGATCGATTTCGATACGTGGGTCGAGCGGATTCGCACGCCGGCCGACAGCGTCGCCGGCATCCGCGCGCTGTGGGCGCATGCGCCCGACGAGGTGCGCACCTATTACGCGGTGCAGCCCGACGGTTCGTTCGAGCACGATGCGTTGCTGATCGACGCGCACTGAGCGTGCGGCGCGCGCCGCGCCGCTTTGCCGTTGCGCCATTTCGTCGCCGCATGAAAAAAGCCGCGATACGCATGAACGCGTATCGCGACTTTCGTGATTCCGGCTGGCGCCGAACACACCCGGCGCCCGCGGAATCAGCCGGTGTTGCGCAGGCCGGCAGCGATCCCGTTGATCGTCAGGTGAATCCCGCGGCGCAGCCGCGCGTTCGTGTCGCCCGCGCGGTGACGCTTGATCAGCTCGACCTGCAGGTGATTGAGCGGATCGAGATACGGGAAGCGGTTCTTGATCGAGCGCGCGAGCAGCGGGTTGGTCGCGAGGCGGCCTTCCTGCCCGGTGATTTCCGCGAGCGCCCGCGACGTGCGCTCCCATTCCGCGACGATCCGCTCGAACACGTGCTTGCGCAGCTTGCGGTCGGACACGAGCTGCGCATAGCGCGACGCGACCGCGAGATCGGTCTTCGCGAGCACCATGTCCATGTTCGACAGCAGGTTCGCGAAGAACGGCCAGGTCTTGTTCATCTTCTTCAGCAACGTGACGCGCTTCGCGCGCTCGGCGTCGTCCTGCGCGCCGTCGAGATACGCGCTGACCGCGCTGCCGAAGCCGTACCAGCCGGTCAGCAGCAGCCGGCACTGGCCCCACGAGAAGCCCCACGGAATCGCGCGCAGATCCTCGATCTTGCGCTGCTTCGGGTCCTGCAGCTTGCGCGACGCCGGGCGGCTGCCGATGTTCAGCTCGGCGATCTCGGTGATCGGCGTCGACGAGAAGAAGTAGTCGGTGAAGCCCGGGGTTTCATAGACGAGCGCGCGGTACGCGGCCATCGCGGAATCGGACAGCGTCTGCATCGCGGCCTCGAACGCGGGCAACTGCGCCGGTGCGTTCGATTGCGGCAGCAGCGACGCCTCGAGCGTCGCGGCGACGACCGTCTCGAGGTTGCGCCGGCCGATCGACGGGTTCGAGAACTTGCTCGCGATCACCTCGCCCTGTTCGGTCAGGCGGATCTGGCCGTTCACGGTGCCCGGCGGCTGCGACAGGATCGCCTGGTAGGTCGGGCCGCCCCCGCGGCCGACCGTGCCGCCGCGGCCGTGGAACAGCCGCAGCGTGATCTTGCGCTCGCGGAACAGGTCGACGAGCGCGAGTTCCGCGCGATACAGCTCCCAGTTCGACGTGAGGAAGCCGCCGTCCTTGTTGCTGTCCGAGTAGCCGAGCATCACTTCCTGCTCGGCGCCCTGGTGCGCGATCAATGCGTCGATGCCCGGCAGCGCGAAGTAGTCGCGCATGATGCGCGACGCGTCGCGCAGGTCGGGGATCGTCTCGAACAGCGGGATCACCATCAGGCTGTTCTTCGCATGGCTGCCCGGCACGCCGAGCGTGCCTTCGAGCAGGCCCGTCTCCTTCTGCAGCAGCAATACCTCGACGAGGTCGCTGACGGTTTCCGTGTGCGAAATGATGTAGTTGCGCACCGCACGCGCGCCGAATTGCGCGCGGACCTCGCGCGCCTTCTCGAACACGCCGAGCTCGCTCTGCGCGAGCGCCGAGTATTCGAGGTACGGCGAGCGCAGCGGGCGCGGATCGGCGAGCGCGGCGAGCAGCACGCGCAGCTTGTCTTCCTCGGCGAGCGCCGCATAGTCGGCCTCGACGCCCGCGCGCGCGAACAGCTCGGCGACCACCGCTTCATGGATGTCGGAACTCTGGCGCAGGTCGATGCTCGCCAGATGGAAGCCGAACACTTCCGCCGCGCGCACGAGCGGCGCGAGACGCGGCGCGGCGAGCGACGCGCCGTGGTGTTCGTCGAGCGACGCGGTCAGCACCTTCAGATCGGCGACGAACGCTTCGGAATCCTCGTACGGAATCGCCCGCACGGGCGGCGCGCCGCGGCCCGCGCTGCGCACCGGCACCGTGCCTTCGCCGAGACGCACGCGCGCGCTTGCGGCGAGCCGCGTGTAGATGCCGATCAGCGCGCGGCGATACGGTTCGTCGACGCGGTGCGGCGACTGGTCGGGCGACGCGGCCGCGAGCGCCTTCACCGCGTCGTTCGCGCCGACCAGCAGGTTCGACACCGACAACTCGGCGCCTAGCTTGTGCACCTGTTCCAGATAGTGTTCGAGGATCACCGCGGCCTGGCGGTTGATCGCCTCGTCGAGCGTCGCCGCGGTCACGTTCGGGTTGCCGTCGCGGTCGCCGCCGATCCAGCTGCCCATCTGGAAGAACGCGGGCACGCGCGCGGACAGGCCGTGCTCCGCGAGCGCGGCCTCGATGTCCCCGTACAGCGCGGGCAACTCGTCGAGGAACGTCGCGCGGTAGTACGACAGCGCGTTCTCGATCTCGTCGCCCACCGTCAGGCGTGCGTCGCGCAGCATGCGCGTCTGCCACAGCGCGGTCACGCGCGCGCGCAGCATCGTTTCGTTGTACTGGCGCTCGCGCGCGGTCAGTTCCTGGTCGCGCTCGGCGAGCAGGCGCGCGATGTCGTGCTGCGCGTCGAGGATGCTCTTGCGCTGCACTTCGGTCGGGTGCGCGGTCAGCACCGGCACGATCAGCGCATCGTCGAAGAAGCGTTGCAGCAGGCGCTTCGACGCGTTGCCGGTGGTTTTCAGCTGGTCGAGCGCGTACGCGACCGTGCCGGGCTGCGGCGCGGAGCCGGCCAGCGCGTGGATGCGGCGGCGGCGGTTGTGGTGACGGTCTTCCGCGATGTTCGCGAGGTGCGAGAAATAGCTGAACGCGCGCACGACGCTCACCGTCTGCTCCGGCGTCAGCTTGCGCAGCTTCTTCTCGAGCGTCTGCGCGGCTTCGCTGTCGTCCTCGCGACGGAACTTCACCGCGGTCTGGCGGATCGTCTCGACCACGTCGAACACGGTATCGCCTTCCTGTTCGCGCACGACGTCGCCGAGCAGGCGGCCGAGGAAGCGGATGTCCTCGAACAGCGGGCCGTCCTTGTCGTCGCGCGTGCGGGTGCCGGCCTTCGGCGCGACGGCATTGCGGGCGGCGGGGCTCGTGGCTTTCGTCGTGCGTTTTGTCTGACGTATCGGGTCTTTCGGTTTCGTTGCCGTGGGTTTCGTTGCCGTTTTCGCACGGCCGTTCGCGGCGGTGGCGACGGTGTCCGTCGAGGCATCGGGGGAGGGCAAGGCAGCATTGCGGCGCGCCGTACGCGCCGATCCGGAAGACTTCACGATGGGTTTCCTTGGGAAAGCTCGAGTCAAAAGGAACTGCGGAAACTGCGGGAACTGCGGTCAAGCAACCAGCTACGTGCGGCACATCCGCACAACGGCGCCGCGACCCGCGCGGAAGCAGGCCGGGCGCAGGCTCCGGGCCCGGGCGGGCCGGGGCGTGCGTGCTACCATTGTTCGATCTTCAATCCCGTCCTTCGATGTTCCAGCAATGAATTCCGAGACCCCCGCGGCCGGGCCGCAGCAGGCACAGCCGCCCGCGACGTTGACGATTGCTTCGCGCGAGAGCCGCCTGGCGATGTGGCAAGCCGAACATGTGCGTGATGCGCTGCGCAAATTATATCCAGCTTGTGACGTGAAAATCCTCGGGATGACGACGCGCGGCGATCAGATTCTCGATCGCACGCTGTCGAAGGTCGGCGGCAAGGGCCTGTTCGTGAAGGAACTGGAAGCCGCGCTGGCCGACGGCCGCGCCGATCTCGCCGTGCATTCGCTGAAGGACGTGCCGATGGCGCTGCCCGACGGCTTCTCGCTCGCCGCGATCATGGAACGCGAAGACCCGCGCGATGCCTTCGTGTCGAACGACTACGCGTCGCTCGACGCGCTGCCGGCCGGCGCGGTCGTCGGCACATCGAGCCTGCGTCGCGAGGCGATGCTGCGGTCGCGTTATCCGCATCTCGAGGTCCTGCCGCTGCGCGGCAACCTCGACACGCGGCTCGCGAAGCTCGACCGCGGCGACTACGCGGCGATCATCCTCGCGGCCGCCGGCCTGAAACGCCTCGGCCTCGAAGCGCGGATTCGTGCGCTGCTCGACGTCGAGGCCAGCCCGCCCGCGGCGGGCCAGGGCGCGCTCGGCATCGAGATCGCCGCGCACCGCGACGACGTCGCCGCGTGGCTCGCGCCGCTGCACGACCCGCAGACCGCGCTCGCGGTCGAGGCCGAGCGGATGGTGTCGCGCGCGCTCGGCGGCAGTTGCGAGGTGCCGCTCGCCGCGCACGCGGTGTGGCGCGCGGGCGAGCTGTACCTGACGGGACGCGTGTCGACCACCGACGGCAAGCGCGT
Source organism: Burkholderia sp. E168m22 (assembly GCF_001319805.1). Classification (NCBI taxonomy): domain Bacteria; kingdom Pseudomonadati; phylum Pseudomonadota; class Betaproteobacteria; order Burkholderiales; family Burkholderiaceae; genus Burkholderia; species Burkholderia sp. E168m22. The sequence goes on along the minus strand of NZ_BBSK01000035.1, from coordinate 31,721 downwards.
GCTGACGGCCGAGGAATGCGGCGCGGTCGTGACCGTCGCCGATGCGCTCGCGCTCGGCCGCGCGGTGTCCGACGAACTCGAGGCGCAAGGCGCGCTCGACATCGTCCAGGCGCTGCTCGCGAGCTCGCAGGCCGCGGGCAAGGGCGACGCCTGATGGCGGGCGGCGCGCGCGCGTTCACCGCTGTCCTGACGCGTCCGGACGGGCAGTCCGACGCGCTTGCGGCGCAACTGGCCGATGCCGGCTGCGACGTGCTCGAATTCCCGCTGATCGATATCGCGCCGGTCGACGATCCGGCGCCGCTCGACGCCGCGTTCGCGGCGCTGGCCGACTACGCGCTGGTGATCTTCGTGTCGCCGAACGCGATCGACCGCGCGCTCGCGCGGTACGACGCGATCTGGCCGAATGCGCTGCCGGTCGGCGTGGTCGGGCCCGGCAGCGTCGCGGCGCTCGAGCGCCACGGCATCGCGGCGCCCGCGCATCGCGTGATCGCGCCGCAGGCGCCGGCCGACGGCGGCGTGCCCCATTACGATTCGGAAAGCCTGTTCGCGAGCATCGAAGTCGCGTTCGGCGGCGCGCAGGCGCTCGCGGGCAAGCGCGTGCTGATCGTGCGCGGCGACGGCGGGCGCGAATGGCTCGCCGAGCGCCTGCGCGAGGCCGGCGCGGATGTCACGCTCGTGGCCGCGTACCGGCGCGTCGTGCCGGAGCCGCGCGTCGGCGCATGGGAGCGCGTGCACGCGTTGCTCGACGGCCAGCCGCATGGGTGGCTCGTCACGAGCTCGGAAGGCGTGCGCAACCTGCACGAGCTTGCGCGGGCCCATCTGAACGAGGCCGAGATCGATGCGCTCAAGCATGCGCCGCTCGTCACGCCGCACCCGCGGATCGAGCAGACCGCGCGGGCATTGGGTTTTGATAGGATTACGCTGACCGGCGCGGGCGATGAGCGCATCGTCCGCGCGTTTCGAACGATGGCCGACGAGGCCGTCCAACCGGCGACAGCCGTACCGGTGACTAAACGCATGACAGATACCAACGATTCCAAAAGCGTCGCTTCCCAGCCGGCCCCTGCATCCGCACCGCCGTCCAGCCCCCCTTATCTCGCGCCCGAGCCGCGTGCGCGCCGCGGCGGCAGCGCGGTGCTGTGGTTCGTCGTCGTCGTGCTCGGCTGCGCGGCGGGTGTCGGCGGCTACGCGCTGAACCGCAAGATCGACCGGCTCGACGGCACCTTCGTCGCGCGCCAGAAGGCGCTCGACGCGCAAGCGGCCGAAACGCGGCTGAAGACCGAGCAGGCGCTCGCCAGCACGCACCAGGTCGACACGCAGCTCGCGCAGCTCGACGGCAAGCTTGCCGATGCGCAGAGCGCGCAGCAGGCGCTGCAGCAGCAATACCAGGACCTGTCGCGCAACCGCGACGCGTGGATGCTCGAGGAGGTCGACCAGATGCTGTCGAGCGCGAGCCAGCAGCTTCAACTGACCGGCAACACGCAACTCGCGCTGATCGCGCTGCAGAACGCCGACGCGCGTCTCGCGACGTCGCAGAGCGCGCAGGCCGTCACGGTGCGCAAGGCGCTCGCGCTGGACATCGAGAAGCTGAAGGCTGCGCCCACCGCCGATCTCACCGGCCTCGCGATCAAGCTCGACGACGCGATCGCCAGGATCGACGCGCTGCCGCTGTCCGGCGAGGCGATCGTGCCGCACGCGGCGCCGAAGGCCGCGCCGGCCGACACCGCGTCGTCGGTCGCCGCCGGCGAGCCGCGCTGGAAGGTGTGGTGGCACGACTTCTCGGCCGGCCTCGGCCAGCAACTGAAGGGCCTCGTGCAGGTGCGCCGGATCGACAACGCGGACGCGATGCTCGCGTCGCCCGACCAGGGCTACTTCGTGCGCGAGAACGTGAAGCTGCGCCTGCTGACCGCACGGCTGTCGCTGCTGGCGCGCAACGACAGCGCGATGAAGGCCGACCTGCACGCCGCACAGGCGTCGCTCGGGAAGTATTTCGATCAGGCGTCGAAGGACACGCAGACCGTCGAGGATCTGCTCAAGCAGGTTGACGGCGCATCGCTGACGGTCGCGGTGCCGAACCTGAACACGAGCCTGAACGCCGTTCAGCAGTTCAAGAGCCGGGGGTAACGATGACGCTTCGAGGAATCGTCTGGCTCGCGGTCCTGTTCGCGATCGCCGCGGCGCTCGCCACCGTCGGCCGTTTCGACGCGGGGCAGGTGCTGCTCGTCTATCCGCCGTACCGGATCGACGTGTCGCTGAACCTGTTCGTGATCGCCATCGTCGTGCTGTTCATCGTCGTGTACGCGCTGCTGCGCATCGTGCGCAACATCTGGCGCATGCCGCAGCGGGTCGCCGCGTATCGAGCGCGTTCGCGCAACGAGAAGGCGCAGGCGTCGCTGCGCGATGCGATCGCGAACCTGTACGCGGGCCGCTTCTCGCGTGCGGAGAAGGCCGCGCGCGAAGCGCTGACCGTCGACGCGAACCTGGGCGCCGCGAGTCTCGTCGGGGCCACGGCCGCGCACCGGATGCACGAGTACACGCGCCGCGACGACTGGCTGTCGAAGGTCGACGCGCCCGAATGGCAGGATGCACGGCTGCTCGCCGCGGCCGACATGCGCGCGGACGCCCGCGACGCCGACGGCGCGCTCGCCGCGCTGGCCGACATGCAGGCCGGCGGCAAGCGCATTCATGCGCAGCAGGTCGCGTTGCGTGCCCAGCAGCAACTGAAGAACTGGGCCGAAGTGCTGAAGCTCGCGAAGGCGCTCGAAAAGCGCGAGGCGCTGCATCCGGCCGCGGCCGTGCGGCTGCGCCAGCAGGCAGCGGAAAACCTGCTGCGCGAACGCCGGCACGATCCGGACGCGCTGCTCGAAGTGTGGCAGTCGCTGTCGCCGGTCGAGCGCCAGTCGCCGCGTCTGGCCGATCTCGCGGCCGAGCTGCTGGTGCCGCTCGAGCGCCGCAACGAAGCGCGCCGCATCGTCGAGGACGCGCTCGCGCACAACTGGGATGCACGCCTGCTGCGCCGTTATCCGGACACGGCCGGCGCCGATGCGCTGCCGCTGATCCAGAAGGCCGAAGGCTGGAAGAAGGATCATCCGGAAGATGCCGACCTGCTGTTCGCGCTCGGCCGCCTCTGCCAGCAGCAGCAGCTGTGGGGCAAGGCCCAGTCGTTCCTCGAATCGGCGCTGAAGCTGGCCGACAACGAGGCGCTGAAGGTGCGGGCGCATCGTGCGCTCGCCCGCCTGTTCGAGCACCTCGGCGAAACCGACAAGGCCGCGAAGCACTACCGCGAAAGCGCGCTGGCGATTACCGTCGTGTGACGCTGCGCGGCAGCTGCGCTGCGTACAAAGCCCCGAACGCCGATCGGCCTTCGGGGCTTTTTTTCGCCTGTGGCGAGGCAGGGGCGGCCCGCAGCGCGTTACGCGCCGAGCCTGCGCAGCAGGTCGTCCTCGCTCGCGACGAACCAGACCGATTTTCCGCGATTGCACTCGCGAACGAGCGCGCGCAGCGCTTCGCTGCGCGCGAGCCGGCGGTCGATGTCGCCGACCACGCCGAGCCGGACGCCGTAGTTGGTCAGCTTTTGCAGCACGGCGCCGGCCAGCCCGCTGTCGAGCCGGTAGAAGTCGTCGTGCAGCGTGTCCGCCGCGACCGCGATCCAGTCGGCTTCATGCTCGTGCGCGAGCGCGACGAGATCGAGCGCGTCGCTTTCCCGTTGCACGAGGCCGGCGGAAGGATCGCGGACCAGCACGCGGCTGCCGGCGGCCTGAACGATTCGATGGGGCATGTCGAGCGTGTCCGTCGATGAGAGAAAAGTGCGCACGGTGTCGCGCTGCCCGCGGATGAAGTGAGGCTGCTCGGGAAGAAGCCGCACCTGCGCGTGCGGCACGAGGCGCGTCAGGCGATCCTGCGTGTCGCGGGAATCGAGCATCACGTCGCGGCCTCCGACGATCGCCAGCACGGGCATCGACAACGTGCGGAGCATGGTGTCGTCGAATACCGGAATCGGCTCGATGCGCGGCCGGAAGCCGCGGTCGACGGCGCGCATCAGGGCGAGCGCGTCCCGTTCGGCCGGCGTCGATGCGGGTGGCAGGCGACCCAGCACGCGCCGCCGCACGCATGCGCGCCCGGCATCGCCGAGCAGCAACAGCGGCAGCGCCCACCACAGAAACGGCTTCTGCCTGCCGATGCCGGACGGGCAGAGCAGCGCGAGCCGGGTGACGCGCGGCGGCCGCCGCAACGCAAAGTCGAGCGCCGTTCGCGCGCCGAGCGAGATGCCGACGAACGCGGCGCGCGACACCTGCAGGCCGTCGAGCACGTCGTCGAGCCACTGCGCATGGGCGTCGCCCGCGAGCGGCGGGCGTGACGGCGCGCTCGGTCCCGCTTCGCCGATCACGTCGATCGCGTAGAGCCGGAAGTGCGTCGCCCAGTCGGTCGCGTGATGCTGCCAGCTTGCCGCCGTCGTCTGTGCGCCGTGGATCAGCACGACCGGCGGCGCGTGTTCGGGACCGCAGGCGATGACGTGCGTCGCGCCATGACGCGTTTGCACGGTGACGCGCCGATGCCCGGCCGGCCAGTGCGACAGCGCGGCCGCGTACGCGGCGCGAATCGCGCGGGCATGGCGGGATGACTTGAAGATTGCGCTCATGTCCCGCTTTGCTGCAGCAGCATGTCGAGCGACGACATCAGCGCGGCCGTGTCGGCCGGTGTCGCGGTCACGATGATCTTGACCATGCTCGAGGCGGGATCGAACGTGACGTCGATTCGCACGGGGTCGACGTACGATGTGCGGCCGGACGCCAACGCGTGCAGCGACCGCGACAGGTACTGGTGCAGCGACTGCGACGCATCGGGAATGTCGACGATGCTGGTGACGCGCACCGCACGCGGCGCGGGCGAGGCCGGCTCCGTCCGGGCGAACGCGGCGAGGTCGGCCTCGAGGATGCGGTAGGCACGGCCGACCCGCGTCGCGCGCAGCTTGCCGTCGCGAATGAACCGCAGGACGGTCTTCGGATGGACGCGCAAGCGGGCGGCAGTGTCTTCGACGGTGTGGAACATGAGCTATCGACGATTCCTTAATTATCTTTATTGTTCCATATATAAAGGAGCATAAGGGAATAATTTGGGTGATAAAGGGGCTGCCGTCGGATGGGCGAGACACTCGGCCGATCCGGGTTGTGCCCGTCCGGAATTGAAAACGCCCCGGCGACCGGCCATGCCGGACGTCGGGGCGTATCGGGGAGAAACGGGCCGGGAATCGGCCGGCGTGTTCGATCGATCCGGGCGCGCCTTTACGCGCCGCGCGTCGTCACTTGTCGACGAGCCGCTTCGGCACCGACAGCGCCAGTAGCCCGCCGAGCACGAGGAACCCGGCCAGCATGTACATGCCCGCATCGTTGGTGCCCGTCACCTGCTTGAGCCAGCCCATCAGGTACGGGCTCAGGAAGCCGGCGAGGTTGCCGATCGAGTTGATCATCGCGATGCCGGCGGCGGCGGCCGTGCCGCCGAGGAACGCGGTCGGCAGGCTCCAGAACAGCGGCAGCGTCGTCAGGATGCCGATCGTCGCGAGCGTGAGGCCGAGCATCGCGAGCGCCGTCTGGTGCGCCCAGATCACCGACAGCACGAGGCCGACCGCGCCGATCGCGGCCGGAATCGCGAGGTGCCAGCGGCGTTCGCGGCGCTTGTCCGCGCTGCGCGCGATCAGGATCATCGCGACCACCGCGGCCGCATACGGAATCGCCGACAGCAGGCCGATCATGAACGTGTCGGTCACGCCGGTCGCCTTGATGATCGTCGGCAGCCAGAAGCCGACGCCGTAGAGCCCCATCACGAACGAGAAATAGATCAGCGCCATCAGCCAGACGCGCGGGCTCGACATCACGGCGCCGAGCGGCAGGTCCTCCTTGGTGGCTTCCTCCGCGTCGACGTTGCGGGCGAGCAGCGCCTTTTCTTCGTCGGTCAGCCACGTCGCCTTCGCGATCCGCTCGTCGAGGGTGAAGAACACGAGCACGCCGGCGAGCACCGACGGAATGCCTTCGAGCAGGAACAGCCATTGCCAGCCGTGCCAGCCGCTCACGCCGTCGAACGCCTTCAGGATGAAGCCCGAGATCGGCCCGCCGATCACGCCGGACAGCGCGACGGCCGTCATGAAGAACGTCGTCATCCGGCCGCGCCGGTGCGCGGGATACCAGTAGGTGAGGTAGAGGATCACGCCGGGGAAGAAGCCCGCTTCGGCGACGCCGAGCAGGAAGCGCATCACGTAGAACATCGCGGGCGTCGTGACGAACATCGTCAGGATCGAGATCACGCCCCATGTCGCCATGATGCGGGCGATCCACACGCGGGCGCCCACCCGGTGCAGGATGATGTTGCTCGGCACCTCGAACAGGAAATAGCCGAAGAAGAAGATCCCGGCGCCGAGCCCGTACACGGTATCGCTCAGGTTCAGGTCGCTCGCCATCTGCAGCTTCGCGAACCCGACGTTCACGCGGTCGAGATACGCGACCACGTAGCACAGCAGGAGGAGCGGCACGAGCCGCCACGACACCTTGCGGTAGGTTGCTTCCTCGAATGCGCCGGACGAGCCCGGCAGCGACTGCGTCGATGTTGCCATGTTGTCTCCTGTCGATCCAGGTTAGCGCTTTAGCGGTTACCTGAGTCCCATGCTTTGCGGTCGATCGAGGTCGGCGCTTGGGCGGCTACCTCGATCCGATGCACCGCTGTCGTTGTAGTGGGCCGGAGCAGGCGTGGTGGTGCCCGATCCGGTTTCGTGCGAAGCAAGACGGGCCGATCGTGCGGCCCGGTACGACTAGATGCAGCGCCCGCCGTCGACTTCGAGGCAGACGCCGGTGATGAATTCGGCTTCGTCGGATGCAAGATAAAGCGCGGCGTTCGCGATGTCCTGCGGCGTCGAGAAGCGGCCGAGCGGGATCGTCGCGAGGAAGCGGCGGCGATTGTCCGGGGTGTCCTCGCAGCCCATGAACTCGGTCATCAGCGCGGTTTCGCCGAGCACCGGGTTGATGCAGTTCACGCGGATACGGTCGGCGCCGAGCTCGGCCGCGAGCGACTTGCTGGCGGTGATCATCGCGCCCTTCGTGCTGTTGTACCAGACGAGGCCCGGGCGCGGGCGCACGCCGGCCGTCGATGCGACGTTCACGAACACGCCGCCGCCCTGTGCGCGGAAGTACGGCACGAAAGTCTGCACGCACCAGAACAGGCTCTTCATGTTGACCGCGTACACGCGGTCGAATTCGGCTTCCGTCACGTCGAGCACGGGCTTGTTGCGGTGCGTGGTGCCCGCGTTGTTCACGACGATCTGCACCGCATGGAAATCCTCGAGCGCGGCCTGCAGCAGCGCGCGCCAGTCGTCCTCTTTCGACACGTCGCCGGCCACCGCGATCGCCTTGCCGCCCGCGAGCGCGATCTCGCTCGCGACGCGCTCGGCCGCCGCGCCGTTCAGGTCGTTGACGACGACGTTCGCGCCTTCGCGCGCATAGGTCTTCGCGATGCCTTCGCCGAACCCCGAGCCGCCGCCCGTGACGATGGCCGTCTTGCCGCTCAACCGCATGGTGTGTCTCCTGTGCTGGTGACGAGGATCGTCGCGTGTCGACGGGCTGCCGGCCGCTGCCGGCTGCCTGTCGCGTGCCGTGCGCTCAGCCGTGCCGGATCGCGATCGTCTTCAGCGCGGTGAAACCGTACAGGGCCTCGAAGCCTTTCTCGCGGCCGTGGCCCGAATGGCCGACGCCGCCGAACGGCAGTTCGACGCCGCCGCCCGCGCCATAGTTGTTGATGAATACCTGGCCCGCGCGCAGGCGCCGCGCGAGCCGCATCTGGCGCGCACCGTCGCGGGTCCAGATGCCTGCGACGAGGCCGTACGGCGTGCCGTTCGCGAGCGCGACGGCTTCGTCCTCGTCGACGAAACGCATGGCCGCGAGCACGGGGCCGAATACTTCCTCCTGCGCGAGCCGATGCGACGGCGGCACGTCGCGCAACAGCGCGGGTGCCTGGTAGAAGCCGCTTTCGGGCGCGTCGGCGACCACCTGCCCGTGCGCGGCCATCGGAATGCCGTCGTGCTGCGCATCGGACAGGAAATCCCACACGCGTTGCTGCTGCTTCGCGTTGATCAGCGGGCCGCAGTCGAGATCGGCGCGGCTCGGGCCGACGCGCAGCCCGTTGAACGCGGTGGCGAGGCGCTCGACGAGCGGCTCGTACACCGCGCGCTCGATCAGCACGCGGCTGCCGGCCGAGCAGGTCTGCCCGCCGTTCTGCACGATGGCGGCTACGAGCACGGGCAGCGCGGCGTCGAGATCGGCATCGGCGAACACGATTTGCGGCGACTTGCCGCCGAGTTCGAGCGTGACGGGCACGTGGTTCTCGGCCGCCATCTGCGTGACCAGCTTGCCGGTGGCCGGCGAACCCGTAAACGAGATGTGGTCGATGCCCGGATGGCGCGCGAGCGCGGCACCCGCTTCATGGCCGTAGCCGGTGACGACGTTGAGCGCACCGGCCGGCAGCCCGACCTCGGCGGCCAGCTCGGCGACGCGCAGCACGGACAGGCACGCATCCTCGGCCGGCTTGACCACGCACGCGTTGCCGGCCGCGAGCGCCGCGCCGACGCTGCGCCCGAAGATCTGCATCGGGTAGTTCCACGGCACGATATGGCCGGTGACGCCGTGCGGCTCGCGCACCGTCAGCACCGTGTAGCCGGCCTGGTAGGGGAGGGTTTCGCCGTGCAGCTTGTCGGCGGCGCCCGCGTAGAACTCGAAGTAGCGCGCGAGCGCGGCGGCATCGGCGCGCGCCTGCTTCAGCGGCTTGCCGGTGTCGCGCGCCTCGATCGTGGCGAGCTCCTCGATCGAATCCGCCACGCGCGCCGACAGCCGCATCAGCACGCGGCCTCGTTCGGCGGCGCTGGCGGCGCCCCAAGGGCCCGCGAACGCGTCGCGGGCCGCGGCGACCGCGCGTTCGATGTCGGGCGCGGTGCCGCGCGCGATCGTCGCGAACGGCTGGCCGTCGGACGGATCGACGACCGCGATGGTTTCCAGTTGCGCGGGCAACGTCCATTCGCCCGCGATGAAATGCTTCGCCTCTTCCATGCCTCCTCCTGTCGACCCAAGTTAGCGCTTTAGCGCTTACTTGGGTCCCATGCAACGCGAGTCGACCCAAATTAGCGCTTTAGCGCTTACTTGGGTCCCATGCAAAGCGGTCGACCCAAGTTAGCGCTTTAGTGGTTACTTGGGTCCCATGCATAGCGGTCGACCCAAGTGAGCGCTTCAGCGCTTGCCCGGGCTCCATGCTTTGTGGTCGACGTGCAACAGGCCGCCGCTTCGACGGCCCGACATCCGGAACGATTATCGCGCCGATCGTCATCAGGACGCCACCGGTCGATTGGCTATAATGGCGCATTCCTTTTGGGGAATGCCCGCGGCGGTGCATCGGCCGCGGCGCCCTGTCCCGAATTCCCATCGACCTACAGAGAGTGCTCATGAGCTTCAATCATGTTCCGGCCGGCAAGGACCTGCCGCAAGATTTCAACGTGATCATCGAGATTCCCGCGCAAAGCGATCCGGTGAAGTACGAGGCGGACAAGGAACTGGGCCTTCTCGTCGTCGACCGCTTCATCGGCACGGGCATGCGCTACCCGGTGAACTACGGCTACATCCCGCAGACGCTGTCGGGCGACGGCGATCCGGTCGACGTGCTGGTGATCACGCCGTTCCCGCTGCTGGCCGGCTCGATCGTGCGTTCGCGCGTGCTCGGCATGCTGCAGATGACCGACGAGTCAGGCGTCGACGCGAAGCTGGTCGCGGTGCCGCACGACAAGATCTGCCCGATGACGGCCAACCTGAAGACGATCGACGACGTGCCCGAGTACCTGAAGGATCAGATCAAGCACTTCTTCGAGCAATACAAGGCGCTCGAGAAGGGCAAGTGGGTGAAGGTCGAAGGCTGGGCCGGCATCGAAGCCGCGCACAAGGAAATCACCGACGGCGCCGCGAACTACAAGAAGTAAGCGGCGTGCCGGCCGACGGCCGGTTCGTACGGAACGCAAACCGCGCGTGTCTCCTCAGGAGGCCGCGCGGTTTTGTTTTGCGCGTGCGGTTTTCGGGCGAGCGGACGGGGAGACGGGCGCGGGCGGGACAGCCGGCGCTTTCTTCGCGCGTTTCGTTCTGGGCGGGGCAACGGACGGAGCGATCGCGGCGGCGGCTTTCTTGGCCGCTGGACGGCGCCGGGCCGGTGCGGAAGCGGCCGCTTCGCGTACGCTCGCGCCGGGTTTGCCGGCAGTGGTCGGCGCCTTCCTTTTTGACGGCGTGGAAGAGTGCGAGCCGGTTTTCTTTACCGGTGCGCTACGCGACGTGGTCTTTTTTGCGGCAGCATTGCCGTCGGCTTTTGCACGTTGCGCGTCCGGTGCAGCTTGATTTGATTTCGTCGACTTCGACTTCGACTTCGACTTCGACTTCGACTTCGACTTCGACTTCGACGCTGGGGTGCCCTCTGTGGGCTTCGCCGTCTTCGCGGCCGTTGCGGCCCCGACAACTTTCCCGGCCTTCACCTTTTTCCCGGCAACCTGTTCCGTTGCAGCCGCCGTCGCCGCATCGTCGACGATTTCCGCCTTCTCCTTCTTCCGCCCGCGCGCCGTGGCCTTCGTCCCGGCCGTGTCGCCGGCCTCGTCGAGCGCGACCACCACCGGCAACACCGATTCCAGCGTGCGCAACCCAGCCGCCAGCTCGCGCTTTTTCGCGGGCGTGAGCCGCTTCACCCAGTATTCGGCGCGCGACGCGCTCGACCGGTCGGGCAGCGCAAACGACGCGAGCACCGCGCGCGGCTTGCGCGAGCGCGTGTAGCGCGCGCCCTTGCCGGACGCGTGTTCGTCGAAGCGCGCGGCGACATCGGTCGTGATGCCCGTGTAGACGCTGTCGTCGGCGCATTCGATCAGATACAGAAACCAGGACATGGCGGGGCGGCGGGATGCGAAGCCGCCAGTGTCTCAGAAAAAACGGGCGTCAACGCCACCGGTCGCCGTGCCCGTCGCGAAAGCGGCTCGGCGCCGCGCCGAGTTCGCGCGTGAAGAAGCGCGTGAACGCGCTCGTCGAACGGAAGCCGACGCGCACGCCGATCTCGCCGATCGGCAACTGCGTGTTGAGCAGCAGGTCGCGCGCCTCGCCGAGCCGCGCCTGCGCGACGAGCGCATGGAACCCGACCGCTTCGCGATGCAGCCGCCGGCGCAGCGTCCAGCGCGACATCGCGAAGCGCGTGCACACGTGCTGCATCAGCGTATCGGTCGGCACGTCGACGTCGTCGGACGTGCGCAGCCAGTCGCGCACGCATTGCTCGACCGACGAGCCGAACGTCGAGCGGGCGCGCACGCGTTCGCGCGCGGCGTCGGCCGCATGACGCTGGATACCGGCGAGCGGCGCGTTGTAGCGCTCGAACGGCGTGTCGACGTGCGCGGAGCGCAGCACGATGCGGTTGTGCGCGGCATCGAACGATACCGGCGCCCCGAGCATGTCGCGCAGCGCGGCAACGGGCGCAAACGCGCGGCCGACGAATTCGGCATCGTCGATGCGCACGTGCGGGTCGTACAGGCGCGCGAGCGCCGCGAGAATCGCGAGGTTCGCGAACGCGCTGCCCGCGTGCCGGCCGTCTCCTTCGTTCACGTACTCGAGCGCGATCGCGTCGTCGTTCTCGTGTGCGAAGACCCAGTCGACGTTGCCGATCAGCTCGCGATAGCGCAGGTAGCCGTGCAGCGCGTCGCGCAGTGTCGCCGCGTTGCAGGTGATGCCGGCGAGTTCGGGAAACGGCACGAGCCACGGCACGACCTCCGGCGGCGGGCGATGCCACGACAGCGGCCAGCCGCTCGTCTGCTGCATGGCGGCCACATGCCGGTCGCCCGCGATGCGGCGCGTGTCGTCGGCGAGCTCGGCCGGCCCGATGCCGAGCGTCTCGTAAAGCGGTGCGGGATCGATGCCGTTCGCACGCGCGTCTTCGCACAGCCAGCGGTAGATCCGGACGGATACCGATTTCTGTTGCAACTCCATGTCTGTCTCCCTGTCGTCATGCCGTTCGGGTTTGTCCCCGCTGCGAGAGGTCAACGCATGCTCCTGCCGGTCAAGCGTGGTGACCGGTTGATTTTTAGACTCGGACGCTGGAGTGAGGCGACAAGTACAACAGAACGATTCTGGAGGATCAATGAAAACTTCGCTGTTCCGGTGTTCGACGATTGCGTCCGCGTGCGCGCTCACGGTGCTGCTCGCATCGTGCGGCGGCGACGACATTCATGCCCCGACCGCGCCGGCCGACCCCGACGCGGCAGCCGACCAGCGCGCGGCCGCGCTCGTCGCGCAACTGACGACCGACGAGAAGCTGCAGCTCGTGCATGGCACCGGCATGCCGGCGCTCAGCCTGGGCGGCCCGTTCCCGGCCGACGCGCTGAACGGCGCGAGCTACATCCCGGGCGTGCCGCGGCTCGGCATTCCGGCCGTCAGCAGCGCCGATTCGGCGGGCGGCGTGAACGTGAAGAATGCGCGCGTGACCGCGCTGCCCGCGCCGGTCGCGCTCGCGGCGACATGGGACCCGGCGCTCGCGGGCGCCTACGGCACGCGCATCGCGCTCGAATTGCGCGCGCTCGGCTTCGCGGAAGGGCTCGGCGGCGGCGTGAACCTCGCGCGCGAGCCGCGCAACGGCCGCACCTTCGAATACATGGGCGAGGACCCGGTGCTCGCGGGCACGCTGAGCGCCGCGCGCACGCAGGCCACGCAGGCGCGGAAGGTGATTGCGACGATCAAGCATTTCGCGTTCAACGACCAGGAAACCAACCGGATGACGGTCGATTCGGTCGTCGACGAGCGGACCATGCGCGAGGCCGAACTGCTCGCGTTCGAGATCGGCGTGAAGGACGGCCAGCCGGGCAACGTGATGTGCGCGTACAACAAGCTGAACGGCGTGTATGCGTGCGAGAACCCGTATTTGCTGACGACGGTGCTGAAGAACGAGTGGGGCTTCAAGGGCGTCGTGCAGTCGGACTGGGGCGCGACGCATTCGACGGTCGCCGCCGTGCAGGCCGGGCTCGACGAGGAACAGCCGGGCGCGGCCGACGACGGCAACGCGCCGCTCGGCTCGTACTTCAATTCGAAGCTGCGCGCGGCGCTGCAGGCCGGCAGCGTGTCGGCCGCGCGGCTGAACGACATGGTGCAGCGCAAGCTGCGCACGCTGATCCGCATCGGCGTGATGGACGCGCCGCCGAAGCCGGGCGGCGCGATCGACGAAGCCGCCGGCAATGCCGATGCGCTCGCGATCGCACGGCAAGCGGCGGTGCTGCTGAAGAACGCGGCCGCACCCGGCGACACGCAGCCGGTGCTGCCGCTGGCTGCCGGCACGCTCAAGTCGGTCGTCGTGATCGGCGGGCATGCGGACGCGGGCGTGCTGTCGGGTGGCGGCTCGGGCGCGGTGCCGGCGATCGACGGCAATGCGGTGACGTCCTGCCAGCAGCCGGCCGACATGCTGTTCGGCGGGTGCGCGACCTGGTACAAGTCCGCGCCGCTCGCGGCGATCCGCGCGAAGGCGCCGAATGCGTCGGTCAGCTATCTCGACGGGACCGACGCGAACGCCGCGGCTACCGCGGCCGCGCAGGCCGATGTCGCGATCGTGTTCGCCACGCAGTGGCAGACGGAAGGGCTCGACCTTGCGAGCCTGTCGCTGCCCGATGCGAAGGCGGACCCGTACAACCAGCAATATGACCAGAACGCGCTGATCGCCGCGGTCGCCGCGAAGGCGAAGCGCGTGATCGTCGTGCTCGAGAACGGCAGCCCGGTGCTGATGCCGTGGCTCGCGAACGTGCATGGCGTGCTGGACGTGTGGTATCCGGGCGCACAGGGTGGCCAGGCGATCGCCGACCTGCTGTTCGGCGACGCGAACCCGTCGGGCCGGCTGCCGCTGACGTTCCCGAAGCAGGAGGCCGACCTGCCGCAGCCGACGATCGATCCGTCGAATCTGCGGAACGTCTATGCGGAAGGGCTCGCGTACGGCTATCGCTGGTTCGACGCGAAGGCGATCGAGCCGCTGTTCCCGTTCGGCTACGGGTTGTCGTACACGACGTATGCGTTGTCGGCGATGTCCGCGCAGGCCGACGCAGCGGGCAACGTGACGGTCGGCGTGACGGTGACGAATACGGGCTCGCGCGCCGGTACGCACACGGTGCAGATCTACGCCGCGTTGCCCGCGTCGCTCGGCGAGCCGCCGAAGCGGCTCGTCGGCTGGACCAAGGTCGCGCTCCAGCCGGGCGAGGCGCGCACGGTCAGCGTCGCGGTGCCGGCACAGCGCTTCGCGGTGTGGGATGCGAGCGCGCACGCATGGCGGATCGGCGCCGGCAGCTACGGGCTGTCGGCGGCCGCGTCGTCGCGCGATCCGCAGGCGCTGTCGCAGACGGTGACGCTCGCCGCGCACTGACCCGGCGACGATCGTGCGACATGCGGCGAGGCCACGCCTGGCTTCGCCGCATGCCGGTGCGCCGGATCGCGCTAGCCGGCGCTGCGCCGGAACGGATCGTGTTCGCGCAGTTCGTCGACATACGCGTGGATATGCTCGGTCTCGCGTTCGAGAAAGCGCGCGACCGCATCGGAAAACGCCGGATGCGCGAGCCAGTGCGCGGAGTGCGTGACGGTCGGCAGGAACCCGCGCGCGAGCTTGTGCTCGCCCTGCGCGCCGCCCTCGAAGGTGTCGAGCCCGGCCTCGATGCAGAACTCGAGCAACTGGTAGTAGGCCGTTTCGAAATGCAGGCAGGGCACGTGCTCGATCGCGCCCCAGTAGCGGCCGTACAGCGTGCCGCCGCCGTGTTCGCCGCGCCGGTACACGGCGAGCGCGCTCGCGACCGGTTTCCCGTCGGCTTCCGCGATCACGAGCAGCAGGTTCTCGGGCATCGTCGCGCCGATCGTGCGGAAGAAGTCGAGGTTCAGGTACGGGCTCGAATAGTGCTCGCGGTACGTTTGCCGATAGCAGCGCGAGAAAAAGCGCCAGTCGGCGTCGGTGATCTGGTCGCCGGTGAGCCGCCGGAACGTCACACCCGCGTCGTGCACCTTGCGCCGCTCCGCGCGGATGTTCTTGCGCTTCTTCTGCTCGAGCGTGCCGAGGAAATCGTCGAAGTGGCGGTAGCCGTCGTTGAGCCAGTGAAACTGCACGCCTTCGCGCAGCATCATCCCCATCGATTCGAGCAGCCGCGCTTCGTCGCCGGTCGGGAACAGCACGTGCAGCGACGACACGTCGCTCTGCTCGGCGAACGCGAGCAGCGTGGCCGCGAGCCGGCGGCGCGCGTCGTCGTCGGCCGCGAGCAGGCGCGTGCCCTGCACCGGCGTGAACGGCACAGCGCACAGCAGCTTCGGGTAATAGGGCAGGTTGTTGCGCTGGTATGCGTCGGCCCACGCCCAGTCGAACACGTATTCGCCGTACGAATGCTGTTTCGCATAGACGGGCGTGGCGGCCGCGAGGCGGCCGGTGTTCGCGTCGGTCAGCGTGACGAAGTGCGGCGACCAGCCGGTGTCGTCCACCGCGCAGCGCGCGACGTGCAGCGCGTCGAGAAATTCGTGGCGCAGGAACGGCGTGGGCTGCGCGTCGCGCGCGAGCAGCGCGTTCCATTCGTCGGCCGGCACTTCGGCGGGGGACGACAGGATGCCCGTGCGATAATCGATGCGTTCGTGTTTCAAGCGTGAATCCGTACCGTTGGATGTTGCCGGATGCGGGCCGCCGTGGCCCGCATCCGGGTCGATTTCGTCAGCCGTTCAAGGCGCGCCGCCGGGTTGCGCCGATCCCGCCATGAAGACCCGACTCGCTCTCGCCCAGATCAACGTCACCGTCGGCGATTTCGCCGGCAACGTCGCGCGGATCGTCGCGGCCGCACGCGCCGCGCACAACGATGGTGCGCAACTGATGGTCGCACCCGAACTCGCGCTGTCCGGCTATCCACCCGAAGACCTGCTGCTGCGGCCCGCGTTCTACGCGGCGGCGGCCGCCGCGCTCGATGCGCTCGCCGACGCGCTGAAAGCGTTCGACGGGCTCGCGGTGCTGGTCGGCCACCCGTTGCGCGGTCCGGGCAGCGGGGCGGGCGACGATGCGCGCGCGTCAGCCGTCGATGGTAATGCAAACCGCCCGATCGAGCGCGGCGTGCCGCCTACCGACACCTTCAACGCGGTATCGCTGATCGTCGGCGGCGAGATCGTCGGCACCTACCGCAAGCAGGATCTGCCGAACGCCGAGGTGTTCGACGAGAAACGCTATTTCGCGACCGACACCGAGCCGCTCGTGTTCGAGCTGAACGGCGTGAAATACGGCGTGATCATCTGCGAGGACGCGTGGCATGCGTCGGCCGCGCAGATCGCGAAGGCGGCCGGCGCGCAGGTGCTGCTGATCCCGAACGGCTCGCCGTATCACCTGAACAAGGAAGCGGTGCGCATCGACATCCTGCGCGCGCGGATTCGCGAGACCGGGCTGCCGATGGTGTACGTGAACCTCGTCGGTGGCCAGGACGAACTCGTGTTCGACGGCGGGTCGTTCGTGCTCGACGGCGAGGGCGGGCTCGTCGCGAAGATGCCGCAGTTCGACGAAGGGCACGCGATCGTCGAATTCGACGGCGCGCGGCCACTGCCCGGCGCGATCGCGCCCGAGCTGTCGACCGACGCGCAGGTGTACCGCGCGCTCGTGACCGGCGTGCGCGACTACATCGGCAAGAACGGTTTTCCCGGCGTGCTGATCGGGCTGTCGGGCGGCGTCGATTCGGCGCTGGTGCTGGCCGTCGCATGTGATGCGCTCGGGCCCGAGCGCGTGCGCGCGGTGATGATGCCGTCGCGCTTCACGGCCGACATCTCGACGACGGACGCGGCGGAGATGGCGCGGCGCGTCGGCGTACGCTACGACGAGATCGCGATCGCGCCGATGTTCGATGCGTTCCGCGTCGCGCTCGCGGGCGAATTCGCGGGCCGCGCGGAAGACGCGACGGAGGAGAACATCCAGGCGCGTATCCGCGGCACACTGCTGATGGCGCTGTCGAACAAGTTCGGCTCGATCGTGCTGACGACTGGCAACAAGAGCGAGATGGCGGTCGGCTATTGCACGTTGTACGGCGACATGGCCGGCGGTTTCGCGGTGATCAAGGACATCGCGAAGACGCTCGTGTACCGGCTGTGCCGCTATCGCAACGCAACGACCGACTACGGGCTGCGCGACGTGATTCCCGAGCGAATCCTGACGCGCGCGCCGTCGGCCGAGCTGCGCGAGAACCAGACCGACCAGGACAGCCTGCCGCCATACGACGTGCTCGACGCGATCATGCGGATGTACATGGAAGAAGACCGGCCGCTCGCCGAGATTGTCGCGGCCGGCTATGCGCAGGCCGACGTCGAGCGCGTGACGCGGCTCATCAAGATCAACGAATACAAGCGCCGCCAGGCGCCGATCGGCATCCGCGTCACGCATCGCGCGTTCGGGCGCGACTGGCGCTACCCGATCACGTCACGCTTCACCGAACGGCTCGATTGAGCCGTGCTGGGCCGGAGGCGGCCCGCCGGCTTACAATCGGGAACGCGATTTTTCATCCAAACGAGCATTGAGGGACAACCATCATGAAACGCATCACCGCCATCATCAAGCCGTTCAAGCTGGACGAAGTCCGCGAAGCGCTCGCCGAAGTGGGGCTCACGGGCCTGACCGTGACGGAAGTGAAGGGCTTCGGCCGCCAGAAGGGTCATACCGAGCTGTATCGCGGCGCGGAATACGTCGTCGATTTCCTGCCGAAGATGAAGATCGAGGTGGTCGTCGCGGAAGCGCAGGTCGATCAGGTGATCGACGCGGTGATCGGTGCGGCGCGCACCGGCAAGATCGGCGACGGCAAGATCTTCGTGTCGGACGTCGAGCGCGTGATCCGCATCCGTACCGGCGAAGAGAACGAAGCGGCCGTCTGAGCGCCGCGTCCGCGCCATTCGATTAACTTCCCGGCCGCTTCGGCCGATCGGGCCACGGGTCGTACGAACCCGATGCCCAAGAAAAAACGGTGCGGATACCCGGTTGGGTACCGCACCGATACGCGCCTCTCGCAGCAGCGTGGAAAGTGTTGTCGAATCGTTCTTTGACGGCGCCTGATCAGAACAGGTGCTGGATGCCGGCGTAGACGCCGGTCTGGCTGCCGCCCTGATGCGGGTTGCCCGTCGATACGGCCGTACCGGCGCCGTTCGCGTTCAGGCCGAAGTTGGCCGACGAGCTGTTGCGCACCGTCGCGACCTGCAGGTCGAACAGCGTGCGCTTCGAGATGTTGTACGAGCCGCCGACCGTGTAGATGTTCGCGTTGCCGCCACCGTGGTTCGCGTTCACGTGATACACGGCCGCGATCAGCGCTGCTGCCGGCGTGGCCTGCCACGTCACGCCGCCCCACACCTGTTGCGTACCCGTCACGCCGGCGTTCACTGCCGGGCCACCGCTGCCGTCGGCGCGCGATGCCTGATAGGCGGCCTGAACCTTGAACTGGCCGAGGAACACGTTCACGCCCGCGAAGTATTCACGCGAGTAGTTGAACACGTCCGAGAAGCGGCCGTTGCTGTCGCGCGTTTCGTCGTAGATGCCGCGCAACTGGAACAGCGAGTTCGTGTAGGTGACCTGACCGCCCATTGCACGGCCCGGTTGGCCGGCCGTCGTGTTGCCGTTGAAGCTGGTCGAGTTCGAGAACGAGAACTGGCCGTAGAAGTCGAGGCCGTAGAGCGACGGCGACTGGTACGACACGTTGTTGCTGGTCTTGTTCCAGTTGCGGCCGCGCACCAGCGAGGCCGTCGACCAGGACGACTGACCGAACGGGTCGAAGTCCCACACGCCGTTGGCGATCGCGAGTTCGCGACCCAACAGCAGCGTACCGTAGCGGTCGTTCGAGATACCGACGGTCGCGAAACGATCCCAGATCGAACCGCTGAAGCCGCCCGTCATCGTGTTGAACGCGCCTTCGAGGTGGAACAGGATCTTGTTGCCGCCGCCGATGTCCTCGCTACCCTTCAAGCCCCACAGGCTCGTGCCCCAGTCGCCGCTTTCCGCGCGCACTTGGTGGCCGTTTTGCAGGCCGTTCATGTACTCGATGCCTGCATCCAGGCGGCCATACAGCGTGACGCTGCTCTGCGCGTGCGCCGTCACCACCCCAGCAGCCATCAGCGCGGCCGCGACCAAAGCTTTCTTCATCATCTCCTCCATACCCTGTCAAAAAGTCAACCCAGACTGCACGAGATGCCCGGAGCGCGAGCGCCGGGCAAAAGCGGGATAACCAGGGAGACCTCGTGCAGGGCCGGTAAGCGCGGCACGCGGGCAAGCAGACGGAAAACCGTTGAGCGGTCCCGCGCAGCCGGGTCGGCCTGCGGGGTCTCCTTGTTGTGTCGTGAAGCTAAACTACATTTCACGAACTTCGTTTTGCTACTTTGGTTACTAATTTAGCAAAAATACAATTTTGTGGCGACGGAAATCGTTGTTTGACTAACCGCTGTCGCCAAATTGCCATGCAACACGGTGTGCAACAGGTGTCCCTAGGGTTCCTGATTACCGGAAAACCCTTGTCCCGCAAGGGAGACATGGATTCCGCGGGTATGGGTCAAGGATTGCCACTATTGACGTCGCCGGGGCGCCGGCGTAAGCGTGAAAGTCGCGAAATTGGTAAGTATTTCGTAATGATTCGGGCGATTGCCGACAGCGCCGATCGACGCCTGAAACCCCCCGCCCCGCAACGCGCCGCGCTTAGTCTGGGGGCGGCCGTGCGTCGAGTAACTGGGCGCGAATCCAGCGGTGCGCATCGGTGCGCGCATGCTTCGCGTGCGAGTAGACCTTCACCGTGTAGCGCGGGATCTCGAACGGCGCGGGGAAGATGCGGATCGGCGCCGCATGCCGCAGCGCCTGCGCGGCGCGGTTCGGCACCGTCATCAGGAGTGCCGACTCCGCGATCACGAACGGCGCGGCCAGCACGGTCGGCAACTGCACGGCCACATGCCGCGCGAGACCGAGCCGGTCGAGCACGTAGTCGACGACACCGCGCGACTCGTTCCATGGCGTGACGACCACGTGGCGGGCCGCCAGGTACTGGTCGAGCGTCAGCCGCCGCCGGATGTCCGGATGCGCGGCGCTCGCGATCACGACGTAGTCGTCGGAGAACCAGTCGAAATCCTCGATGCCCGGCGCGTCGGCCGCCGATTCCTCGTGGTAGCCGAGCGCGAAGTCGATGCGGCCGGCCGCGAGTTCGTCGACGGAAATCTTGCGGTCCGAATGGACGACGCGGACCCGCAGGTGCGGCGCCACGTGCTGGATGCGGGCGAGGAACGCCGGCAGCACCGCGAACGCCGTGTAGTCGGTCGCGGCGAACACGAACGTGCGGTCGCTTTGCGCGGGATCGAAGCGGCGCGCGCGGGCGAGCCCTTTCGACATCGCGTCGAGCGCGTCGCCGGCCCAGGTGGCGATGTCGTCGGCGCGCACGGTCGGCTGCATCTCGTTGCCGAGGCGCACGAACAGCGCATCGCCGATCGCGTCGCGCAGCCGGGCGAGCGCGTGGCTCAACGCCGACGGGCTCAACGCGAGCTCATGCGCGGCCGCCGCGACAGACCGATGGCGGTACAGCGCGTCGAATACGAGCAGCAGATTCAGGTCGAGGCGGCGCAGATCGGGATGCATCATGTTCAGGTCTGGATGAAGAAACTGCACTTCCTGCAGGCGTGGCGTGAACGTAGCATGACGGTTCGAACGGCGCCAGCGCGGGTGCGCGGCACCGTTTTCCCGCTGTTTTCCGCTTCACATCCGGGCCGGAGGAGGGCTCAACCCGTGCAAATCGATATCCGTTCCGCCACCGTCGCCGACGTGCCGCTGATCCTGCGCTTCATCACCGAACTGGCCGTCTACGAGAAGGCGGAGCACGAAGTCGTCGCGACGCCCGAATCGCTCGAACGCAGCCTGTTCGGCGAAGGCTCGCCGGCGCGTGCGCTGATGTGCGAGGTCGACGGCGAGCCGGCCGGCTTCGCCGTGTATTTCTTCTCTTATTCGACGTGGCTCGCGCGGCAGGGGCTGTATCTGGAGGATCTGTACGTGTCGCCGCGTTTTCGCGGCGCCGGCGCAGGGCTGCGGCTGCTGAAGGCGCTCGCGCGGATCGCGGTCGACTCGGGCTGCGGGCGTTTCGAATGGAGCGTGCTCGACTGGAACGAGCCGGCGATCCGCTTCTACGAAAGCGTCGGCGCGGCGCCGCAGAGCGAATGGGTACGTTACCGGCTGGCGGGCGACGAACTGCGCGCGTTCGCCGACGGCGCGCCGGTGAGCGCCGCGTAAACGCAAAACGGGCGCCGCGCGGTGAACCGCGGGGCGCCCGTTCGGGCGTGGCGCGTGGCGGGCGTTACTTGAGGCTGCCCGACAGGAACGCGCGCAGGCGGTCGCTCTTCGGGTTCGCGAGCACCTCGGACGGCACGCCTTGTTCCTCGACGCGCCCCTGGTGCAGGAACATCACGTGGTTCGACACGTTGCGCGCGAAGCCCATCTCGTGCGTGACGACGATCATCGTGCGGCCTTCTTCGGCCAGCTTCTGCATCACCTTCAGCACTTCGCCCACCAGCTCCGGGTCGAGCGCCGAGGTCGGCTCGTCGAACAGCATCACGTCCGGATGCATCGCCAGCGCCCGCGCGATCGCCACGCGCTGCTGCTGGCCGCCCGACAGATGCGACGGATATTGCTTCTCGACGCGCGGCGCGAGGCCGACCTTCTCGAGATACTCGCGCGCACGGTCCTCGGCTTCCTTCTTCGGGATGCCGAGCACGTTCACCGGCGCTTCCATCACGTTCTCGAGCACGTTCATGTGCGACCAGAGGTTGAAGTGCTGGAACACCATCGACAGCTTGGTGCGCACGCGCTGCAGCTGCTTCGAATCGGCCGCGCGCAGCGCGCCCGTCTTGTCGAGCGCGGTGCGCACTTCCTCGCCGTCGACGAAGATGCGGCCCGCGTTCGGCTGTTCGAGGAAGTTGATACAGCGCAGCATCGTGCTCTTGCCGGAGCCGGACGAGCCGATCACGCTGATCACGTCGCCCGAGTTCGCCCTCAGCGACACGCCTTTGAGCACCTCGTTGTCGCCGTACCGCTTGTGGAGATCGTCGACGAAAAGCTTCTGGGTCTGGGAGTTCATCAATAGTCCTGCGAAAACTTACTTGCCTTGCGGGCGCAGATACGCGAGCCAGCGACGCTCGGCCTGGCGGAACAGCCACACGAGCGTGAACGAGATCACGAGGTAGAGCAGGGCGGCGATGCCGAACGCGTGGAACGACATGTAGGTCGCCGAGTTCACGTCGCGCGCGATCTTCAGGATGTCGGGCACGGTCGCGGTGAAGGCCACCGTCGTCGCGTGCAGCATCAGGATCACTTCGTTGCTGTACAGCGGCAGCGCGCGGCGCAGCGCCGACGGCAGGATCACGCGGCGATACATCGTGAACGGCGACATCCCGTACGCGCGCGCGGCTTCGATCTCGCCGTACGACGTCGCCTTGATCGCGCCCGCGAAGATTTCGGTGGTGTACGCGCAGGTGTTCAGCGTGAACGCGAGCAGCGTGCAGTGCATCCCGTCGCGGAAAAACGCATCGAGCATCGGCGTGCCGCGCACGGCCTGCAGGCTGTAGAGGCCCGTGTAGCAGAGCAGCAGCTGCACGTAGAGCGGCGTGCCGCGGAACACGTACGTGTACAGCCATACGGCGCCCGACAGCCACTTCCGCTTCGACACGCGCGCGACGGCGAGCGGCACCGACAGGCAGAAGCCGAGGCCGATCGACACGACCAGCAGCCACAGCGTGATCGCGACACCGGTGATGCGATAGCCGTCGGTGTACAGATAGTTGCGCCAGTATTCTTGGATGAGTTCGATCATAGGTCAGCCTTGCGGACACCGGTCGAGTAGCGCTTTTCGAGCCACATCAGCACGAAGTTCGAGATCGTCGTGATGGCGAGGTAGACCGCTCCCGCGATCAGCGTGAAGAAGAAGAACCGCAGCGTGCCCTTGCCGGCGTCCTGCGACGCCTTCACGACGTCGGCCAGGCCGATGATCGACACGAGCGCGGTCGACTTCACGAGCACCTGCCAGTTGTTGCCGATGCCCGGCAGCGCGAAGCGCATCATCTGCGGGAACATGATCCGCGTGAACACCTGCCAGTTCGTCATCCCGTAGGCGCTGCCGGCCTCGAGCTGGCCGCGCGGCACCGACAGGAACGCGCCGCGGAACGTCTCGGTGAAGTACGCGCCGTAGATGAAGCCGAGCACGAGCACGCCGGCGAGGAACGGGTCGATGTCGATCTGGTCCCAGCCGAGCGCGTCGGTCGCCATGTTCAGCCAGATCTGCAGGCTGTAGAACAGCAGCAGCATCAGCACGAGATCGGGTACGCCGCGGATCAGCGTCGTGTAGACGGTGCCGACGCCGTTCGTCACGCGGTTGCGCGACAGCTTCGCGCCGGCGCCGAGCAGCCCCAGCAGGAACGACAGCGCAAGCGAAAGCACCGCCAGTTTGACGGTTTGCCAGGTGCCGGCGAGGATCAGCGGGCCGTAGCCTTGTAGAAACATATGTGGTCCCTGGTGTGGTCCCTGACGGTGCACGTCGTGCGCCGCGAAAGACGCGCCCGCCAAGCTGCGCGGAACGCCCCGTGCGTATCATGACCGTCCGCCCCGGCAACGGTGCCGGGCGAGCCCGTCGCGCGAACGGCGGGCAAGGGGGCGGGCGGCGCGTGGTTGACTGCCTGTACTGCCCGGACGCGGGGCCGCCCCCGCATCCGCTGCTGCTTGTCGACGTTCAGCGGGCCGGCGCCGAGTAGACGCTGAACGAGAAGTACTTGTGCGACAGCCGGTCGTACGTACCGTCCTTGTGCATGTCGGCCAGCGCCTGGTTGATTCTCAGCTTCAGGTCGGTATCTTCCTTGCGCAGGCCGATCGCGGTGCCGTCGCCGATCGTCTTCGGATCCTTCACTTCCGGCCCGGCGAACGCGAAGCCCTTGCCGCGCGGCGTGCGCAGGAAGCCGTAGTCGGCCTGCAGTTCATCCTGCAGCGTCGCGTCGAGGCGGCCCGTGCCGAGATCGGCATAGACCTGGTCCTGGTTCTGGTAAGGAACGATCGTCACGCCCTGCGGTTCCCAGTACGCCTTCGCGTAGGTTTCCTGCGTGGAGCCCTGCTCGACGCCGACGCGCTTGCCCTTGAGCGACGCGACCGTCGGCAGCAGCGGCGAGCCGGTTTTCGCGATCATCCGCGCGGGTGCGTCGTACACCTTGTCGGAGAAGTCGATCTGCTCGCGACGCTTGTCCGTCACGGTCAGCGACGACACGATGACGTCGTACTTCTTCGCCTTCAGCGCCGGGATGATCCCGTCGAGATCCTGCGCCACCCACACGCACTTCACGTTGATCCGCTTGCAGATTTCCTTGGTGAGATCGACGTCGAAACCGACGATCTCGCCGCTCGGCGCGGTCGACTCGAACGGCGGGTAGCTGGCATCGACGCCGATCCGCACGGTCTTCCACTCCTTCGCGAAGGCGCTGCCCGCCACGAGGGCGAGGGCGGCGCACAGGGCGGCCTTCTTCATTTCCATCCTTCTGTTGCTGACTTTCCGGGGGCGCTCGCGGCCGGTCGAACCGGGCGCCGCGGCGTATTCTAGACGGCCAAAAATCGCCGATCGGCGCTCTGGCGTTGGCGACCGCCGGAAGGGCGAACGCCAAAAGGGCGGTATTTTACCCGAACGCGATACCCGGAAAACGGCAATCCGGCGCGGTCGACCGATTCCTCGATTCGGCTGTTGCGGCAATCGAGGTATTCGCAACGAATATTTCGGCAATTGGTTGTGCGGGTGCAACGATGCGGTGCGCGGGCGGCGGATTGTGGCGCTGCCGGCCTCCCCTTACAGTGGAGGTAAACCCGAACAGAACATCCGCGCCCCGAGCGTCCGCCCCAATGTTCCAGATCCTGCGCGCCGAAGACCGCTGCCGCACGCACCACGGCTGGCTCGAATCGAGTCACAGCTTTTCGTCCGTCTGCCGCGACGGGCATGCGCCGGTGCGTCCGCCCGTCGGCGCGCTGTGCGTGCTGAGCGAGGACCGGATCGCGCCGACGCGCGGTTTCGGGATGCAGCCGCGCCGCGACGTCGAAATCCTCACCTACGTGCTGGATGGCGAGCTCGCGCACCGCGACAGCCTTGGCTGCGGCGCGATCGTCCGGACTGGCGGCATTCAGCGGATGAGCGCCGGCACGGGGCTCGTGCACAGCGAAACCAACGCGTCGCGCGACCGGCCGCTGCATCTGCTGCAGATCTGGCTGCAGCCGGCCGAACGGGGCGGGCGGCCCGGCTACGAGGAACGGCGTTTCGCCGATGACGAGAAGCGCGGCCGGCTGAGGCTCGTCGCGGCGCCCGACGGCGGCGACGGCGCGCTGTCGGTGCGGGCCGACGCCCGCATCTTCGCGGGGCTGATCGACGGCGACGAGACGGCGGCGTTCGACGTGCCGGCCGGACGCAGCATCTACGTGCACGTCGTGCGCGGCGAGGTCGAGGTCAACGGCCGCGCGCTGGCGGCCGGCGACGGCGCGCGGATCGGCGGCGTGGATGCGGTGGCGTTCGCGCGTGGCCGCACGGCCGAGGTGCTGCTGTTCGACGTCGCCTGAAACGAAAAGGGGACGCAGGCTGGTGCCTGCGTCCCCTTCGATGCCGCTGCGGGAGCGGCCCGCCGGCTTACTGCGCCGGCGCCGACGCGCCCTTCGCGGCCGCGCGATGCTGCTCCCAGCGCTCCTTCATCTTCTCGTGGCGCTGCTCCATCTTCGCGAACTGCTGCTTGAGCGCCGTGCTGACCATCGTCTTCTGCTGGTCGTTCAGCCCGTTGTAGAACGTGAGCCACGCGGCGGACGTCTGCTCGCGCAGTTGTGCGTTCTGCGCCTCCGCCTGCTGGCGTGCCGAGTGCATCGCGCTCAGGTCGAGGATCGGCTGGTTCTGCTGCGCCTTGAACTGCTCGCGCATCTGCTCGTGGCTCTTGCGCATCGCGTCACGGTTCTGCTTCATCGTGTTGACGGCTGCCTGCCATTGCTGTTCCTGCGACGCGTTGAGCTTCAGCTGGTCGTGCAGTTTCATGATCGCGCCGAACGGGCCGCCTTCGTGCCCGCCGTGCATCTGGTGCATGCCGGGGCCGCCCGGCGGCGGCACGTCGGTGGGTTGCGCGGCATGCGCGGTGCCGAATGCGAGAGCGAGCACGGTGGCGGCCGCGATGGCCACGCGGGAAGTCTTCTTATACATTTCAGAAACTCCTTGTATCCAAAGGGTCCGGCGATGCGGTGCCGGGAAAGTCGGGTACCGCATCCGGTAAGACGCAGGTTAGCGATGCAGGCCCCGGCGGGTGTTACGCGGGGTGGCGGCCCGGTTACCGCGCATTACAGTTCCCTTGCGCGGTAACCCGCAGTAACCCTTTCGCCCCTTTGTTTCGTTCTTCGACTCCGCCCTCGCGCGGTAAACTTCGAGCCATGACTACCCAGATCCTCATCGTCGACGACGACCAAGAACTCCGAGACCTGCTGCGCGACTATCTCGTGCGCCAGGGGATGGAAGTGTCCGTGCTGCACGACGCAGCGACGCTCGAGAAGCGCCTCGAGCGCGAGCGGCCCGACCTGATCGTGCTGGACCTGATGATGCCGGGCGTGGACGGCCTGACCGCGCTGCGCCAGTTGCGCGCGGCCGGCGACGACATCCCCGTGATCATGCTGACCGCGCGGGCGGACGACGTCGACCGCATCGTCGGGCTCGAGCTCGGCGCGGACGACTACCTCGGCAAGCCGTTCAATCCGCGCGAGCTGCTCGCGCGCGTGCAGGCCGTGCTGCGCCGCCGCCGCGCGACGCCGTCGGCGGCCGCGCCCGAGCAGCGCGAGCCGTTCGCGTTCGGCCGCTTCCTGCTCGACTTCCAGGCGCGCACGCTGTCGGTCGACGGCAAGCCGGCCACGCTGTCGAGCAGCGAATTCGCGCTGCTGAAGATCTTCGTGAACCACGCGCTGCGCACGCTCACGCGCGAGCGGCTGCTCGAGCTGCTGCACGGGCCCGAGTACGACGGCACCGACCGCGGCATCGACGTCCAGGTGTGGCGCCTGCGCCGCATCCTCGAAACGGATCCGTCGACGCCGCGCTTCATCCAGACGGTCCGCGGGCGCGGCTACGTGTTCGTGCCCGACGGCGAGGCCCATGCGCAAACCCATTGATTCACTGTTCGGGCGGCTGGCGCTGCTCGTCGTCGGTGTCCTGCTCCTGTCGCACTTCGCGTGGTTCTTCGCGATGCGGCTCGAGCGCAACCAGATGCAGACGCGTTATGCGGTCGAGGAAGCCGCATTCCTCGTCGACGCGGTGCGCCAGCACATCGAGCGTACGCCCGACCAGCCGTTGCCGTCGCGCGTGCGGCTCGTGTCGCCCGATAGTGCCGATGTGCCGAAGAGCGGCGATTCGGGGCTGCCGCCGCCGCTGAAGCGGTTCCGCGACGACGTGAGCGAGCGCATGCCGCCCGGCACGCAGGTCGAGATCGGCACGCCCGGCCATCCGCCGGTGCTGTGGGTGAAGGAGCCGACCGACCGCAACTGGATCGTGGTGCCCGTGCAGCCGCTGCGGCCGCCGCGCTCGCTCGACCGGATGCTGCTGTGGCTCGGCACGATCTTCTCGGCCGGCGTGATCGCCGCGCTGTTCGCGGCCTGGCAGTTGCAGCAGCCGCTGCGCTCGCTCGCGCGCGCGGTCGCGCGTTTCGGTCGCGGGCAGCCGGTGCCGCCGCTGCGCGAGCGCGGCCCGCGCGAGCTGCGCCAGCTCACGCACGGCTTCAACCAGATGGTGGAGCAGGTGTCGCAGGCCGAGAGCGATCGCGCGGTGATGCTGGCCGGCGTCGCGCACGACCTGCGCACGCCGCTCGCGCGGATGCGCCTGCGGGCCGAAATGATGGACGACGCACGGCTGCGCGACGGCGTCGTGCGCGACGTCGACTCGATGTCGCACATCGTCGACCAGTTCCTGGTGTTTGCGCACGGCGGGGCCGACCGCAGCGAGCCGGTGCCGGTCGACCAGGCGTGCGAGCGGATCGCGCGTAGCTATCGTGCGGTTGCGCCGAATGCGCCGACGGTCCAGACGCGGCTGGAGGCCGATCCCGGCTTCCGGCTGCCGACGGCGACGCTCGACCGGATCTTGTCGAACCTGCTGGACAACGCGCATGCGTACGGTGCACCGCCCGTATTCGTCGAGACGGCGCGCACGCCGGCCGGCTACGTGCTGTCGGTCAGCGACAGCGGCGGCGGCATCGCGCCGCGCGACCTCGCGGCCGCCACGCGGCCGTTCGTGCGGCTCGATCCCGCGCGCGGCGGGAACGGCCACAGCGGGCTCGGGCTCGCGATCGTCGAGCGGCTCGTGCTCAGGCTGGGGGGCGCGTGCGACATCGGCAATCGCCCCGAGGGCGGCCTGCGGGTATCGATGACGTTCCCGTTCGACGCCGTGCCGAAGGACGAACCCCACGCACAGGCCGCATGAGCGGCCGCGGCGCCTGCCCGGGCGGGCAAGCGCCGCGCGGCATCATTCGCCGAACAGCGTGCCGAGCGTCTCCGCCGCGTTGCTGTCGATCGTGTTGTAGGTCACCGTGGTGGCCTCGAAGATATAGACCGTCGTATACCGGCCAAGGCGCTCCAGGATTTCCTCCTGCAACGATTCCGGCACGACGTTCATGTTCAGGTACCACGCCGTGGACGACAGCCGCGTCTGGAACGACCCGTACTCCTGCATGAGTTCATAGAACGCGTCGGCATCCTGATCGCGACAGACGATCACCAAGTTTCCTGCCATTCCCTTCCTCCCGCTCGTCGGTCGATCCCCGGGGCCGGTATACAGACGGCGCGTGCGCATTGCGGCGGCACGGCCGAAACGGACCCGGGGGCTAGCCCCGATCATACCTGCTTCGCCGTATCCGGCTGCTGATGCCGGACACGGTTTGTGCCCGCGTGCGGGGGGCGGGTTCACGGCCGGGCCGGATCACGGCATAATTCGGGCCTGCGCGCCGGCCGCACGACCGCGGCCGGGTCGTTCCGTACCGCGCGCCCGTCATCCGCCCACGCGCCGGGCACGATCCATGCGCTGCCTAGCCGTCCCGGGACGGTTGTACCTGAAATACAGGTTGGTGTAGTGTCGTGCCGTCGCGGCCCGGCTCGCCCGGCCGCGGCAGCGCATGCGCGCACGGCGCGCCGCGCGTGCGCGGCATCGCCAGTCAATCGAATTACCGCGCCCGTGCGCTTTGCCATGAATCAACATCGACTGCCGGCTTCGTTCGGCCTTACCGGGGAGGGCGCCTGATGAACGTCGGATTCTTCAATCCGAACCGGACCGCCAACGCATCCGCGTGGCGCGTGTTGCCGAACCGGTGGGACTTCATCGCATTTCCGCTGATCATCTGCCTGATCGCGATGGCGGTGGTCGGCTTTCACGAAACGATGGCGCCGATCGGCGTGCTGCAGACGCAGAAGATCTCGCTCGATCCGTCGAACCTGCCCGAATACGCGCTGCGCACCACGCTGCGGATGCTCGCCGCGATGGTCGCGTCGCTGGCGTTCACGCTCGTCTACGGCACGCTCGCGGCCAAGAGCCGCCGCGCGGGCATGGTGCTGATCCCGATCCTCGACATCCTGCAGTCGGTGCCGGTGCTCGGCTTCATCTCGTTTACGGTCACGTTCTTCCTCGCGCTGTTCCCGAGCCGCGTGCTCGGCGCCGAGCTGGCCGCGATCTTCGCGATCTTCACGAGCCAGGCGTGGAACATGACGTTCAGCTTCTACCAGTCGCTGCGCACGGTGCCGCGCGACCTGGACGAAGTGTCGCGCGGCTTCCACCTGACGTCCTGGCAGCGCTTCTGGAAGCTCGAAGTGCCGTTCTCGATGCCGGGCCTGATCTGGAACATGATGATGTCGATGTCGGGCGGCTGGTTCTTCGTCGTCGCGTCGGAGGCGATCACCGTCGGCAACCAGACGATCACGCTGCCGGGCATCGGCGCGTATCTCGCGCAGGCGATCTCCGACAAGAACTTCGGCGCGATCGGCTGGGTGATCCTGACGATGACGGTCGTGATCCTCGCGTATGACCAGCTCCTGTTCCGCCCGCTCATCGCGTGGGCCGACAAGTTCCGGATGGAGAACACCGCGTCGGGCGATGCGCCGCAATCGTGGCTGCTCGACCTCGTGCGCCGCACGCGGCTGATCCATCAGTTGCTCGTGCCGGCCGGCTGGTTCTTCGCGAAGGCCGCTCGGATTCCGCTGCGCCTGCCGCTGTCGGGCGCGATGCGTTTCACGCTGCCGAAAGTCGAGAAGAAGGCGTCGCGCACGGTCGACATCGCGTGGGCCGGGCTCGTGCTGATCGGCACGGCCTATATCGTGTGGCGCGTCGTCAGCTTCGTCGCGACCGGCGTGACGATGGCCGAGGTCGGCCACGTACTCGTGCTCGGGCTCATCACGCTGCTGCGCGTGGTCGTGCTGATCTCGATCGCGTCGGTGATCTGGGTGCCGATCGGCGTGTGGGTCGGGCTGCGCCCGAAGCTGGCCGAGAAGCTGCAGCCGCTCGCGCAGTTCCTCGCCGCGTTCCCGGCGAACCTGCTGTTCCCGGTGTTCGTGATCGTGATCGCGCGCTTCCACCTGAACGCGGACATCTGGCTGTCGCCGCTGATCGTGCTCGGCACGCAGTGGTATATCCTGTTCAACGTGATCGCCGGCGCGACGTCCTACCCGAACGACTATCGCGAAGCGGCGACCAACTTCCGTATCCGCGGCTGGCAGTGGTGGCGCCAGGCGATCCTGCCCGGCATCTTCCCGTACTACGTGACGGGCGCGATCACCGCATCGGGCGGCGCGTGGAACGCGAGCATCGTGTCGGAAGCCGTGCAGTGGGGCAGCACCCGAATCGAGGCGCACGGCCTCGGCGCCTACATCGCGCAGACCACCGCCGCCGGCGATTTTCCGAAGATCATCCTGGGCATCGCCGTGATGTCCCTGTTCGTCACCCTGTTCAACCGCCTGCTGTGGCGCCCGCTGTATGCCTTCGCCGAAGCGAAGCTGCGGCTCGACTGAGACCGATTGAGAGCGAAACGCGATGCACAATCCGAATGCTGTAAACGCCCCCGTCCAGACGTCCCAGCCGCCGCGCCTCGGTGAAGAAATCCTGCGCGTCGATCACGTCTGCCGCGGCTTCAACAAGACGCAGGGCGAACTGCTCGTGCTCGACGACGCGAACCTGTCGCTGCGCGAAGGCGAGATCGTTGGCCTGCTCGGCCGCTCGGGCTCGGGCAAATCGACGCTGTTGCGCATCATCGCCGGCCTGATCGAGCCGACCGGCGGCGAAGTGACCTACCTCGGCAAGCCGCTGCGCGGCCCGGCCGAAGGCGTCGCGATGGTATTCCAGACCTTCGCGCTGTTCCCGTGGCTCACCGTGCTGCAGAACGTGGAAGCCGGGCTCGAAGCGCTCGGCGTCGGCGCGCGCGAGCGGCGCGAGCGTGCGCTGGCCGCGATCGACCTGATCGGTCTCGACGGTTTCGAGAACGCGTATCCGCGCGAGCTGTCGGGCGGGATGCGCCAGCGCGTCGGCTTTGCGCGCGCGCTCGTCGTCGACCCGACCATTCTGCTGATGGACGAGCCGTTTTCCGCGCTCGACGTGCTGACGGCTGAAACGCTGCGTACCGATTTGCTGGACCTGTGGACGCAAGGCC